>NZ_JUMS01000092.1:0-410 GCF_001059415.1 Enterobacter sp. 940_PEND | reverse complement strand
CAGTCCGATCTGACCGTATCCGGCACCACCACCGCCGAAGCGGGCCAGACGGTTACCGTATCGCTGAACGGCAAAGACTACACCACAACCGTCAGCGCAGACGGCAGCTGGACGCTGAACGTCCCGGCGGCCGATCTGGCAGGATTCACCGACGGCAGCGTGACCGTCACCGCATCGGTAAACGATAAAGCGGGTAACCCGGCGTCGGTGGATCACAATCTGGCGGTAGATATCACCGCGCCTGCGGTGACCATCAATACCGTGGCGGGCGACGATGTCATTAACATCGCAGAACACGGCCAGGCGCAGATCATCAGCGGCACCGCCACCGGCGCGGCAGCGGGCGATAAGGTGACCGTCACCATCGGCGGCCAGACCTACACCACCGTGCTGGACGCGGCGGGGAACTG
>NZ_JUMS01000091.1:0-64240 GCF_001059415.1 Enterobacter sp. 940_PEND | reverse complement strand
TTTCAGCGGGTAGTATAGCGTAAAGAGATGTAAATCTGCCAGAGGTCACAATTTGGCGAAGATGGCTGGCGGGGGCGGCTGGTGGATGGATGTTAAGCTATGAGACAACGCTGTCGCTTCTTTGAGCGCCACGCGGCTCGCGTGGCGCTGGGTAGGTATCAGGCCAGCTGTGGCGGCAGGCAGACGCCGATGCCTCCGATGCCGCAGTAGCCGTACGGGTTTTTATGCAGATACTGCTGGTGATCGTCCTCGGCATAGTAGAACGGTTTCGCGGTGGTGATTTCGGTCGTCACCTCGCGCGTATCGCCCGCTTCACGCATGGCCTGCTGGAAACGCTCAAGGCTGGCGCGCGCGGCGGCATCCTGTTCGGGCGTGAGCGGATAAATAGCCGAACGGTACTGTGTGCCGTGGTCGTTGCCCTGACGCATGCCCTGCGCCGGGTCGTGGTTCTCCCAGAAGACCTGCAGCAGCTGTTCGTAGCTGATTACCGCAGGGTCATAGACCACGCGCACCGCTTCCGCATGCCCGGTTTCGCCGGAGCAGACTTCGCGATAGGTAGGGTTCGGCGTGTAGCCGCCCGTATAGCCAGCCGCCGTGCTGTAAACGCCGGGTAGCTGCCAGAAGAGGCGCTCAACGCCCCAGAAACAGCCCATGGCGAACAGGGCGATTTCCATTCCCTCCGGCACGTTGGTCATGGAATGGTTATTGACGGCGTGTAAGGTCGCCACAGGCATAGGGGTGTTGCGTCCCGGTAATGCATCAGCTTGTGAAACCAGATGCTTTTTGTCGAATAAACTCACGATGGGGCCTCCCGGGGTGCGATGTTTCAGTTAAGGTTGTCACGAAGCGTTTAATTGAACACAATAAATGCGCTGAATCAGTCTAGATTTAATCATAAGAAATATTTGGGTGTTACACCCATTTTCAACCCGCGATTCGGGTTTTTGGCCACAGGCCGTATTTTGCCGCGGAGCGGCACTTCATTTGCTTCCAGGGTGGAAACAGGGATATTCAGGAGAAAACGTGACAAAAATCCGCCAGTTATGTTTAGTCAGTGTGTTGCTGACAAGCGGGATTGCCAGCGCGGCGAATGTCCGTTTGCAGGTTGAGGGGTTATCCGGGGCGCTACAAAAAAACGTGCGTGCGCAGTTGTCGACCATCCAGAGTGATGAGGTGACGCCGGACCGGCGTTTTCGCGCGCGCGTGGATGATGCGATCCGTGAAGGGCTGAAAGCGCTGGGGTATTACGAACCCACCATTGATTTCGATCTTCGCCCGCCGCCAAAGAAGGGGCGCCAGGTCCTTATTGCCCGCGTTTCGCCGGGGGAGCCGGTACTGATTGGCGGCACGAACGTCATCCTGCGCGGCGGGGCGCGTACCGACCGGGATTATCTGGACCTGCTCAGCACGCGGCCGAAAATCGGTACCGTGCTTAACCACGGTGACTACGATCATTTCAAAAAAGAGCTGACGAACGTTTCCCTGCGTAAGGGCTACTTCGACAGCCAGTTCAATAAAAGCCAGCTGGGGATTGCGCTGGATCGGCGTCAGGCCTTCTGGGATATCGACTACGACAGCGGAGAACGCTACCGTTTTGGCGATGTCACGTTTGAAGGTTCGCAAATTCGTGAAGAGTATCTGCAAAACCTCGTGCCGTTCAAAAAAGGGGATTACTACCAGTCGAGGGACCTGGCGGAACTGAACCGTCGTCTTTCCGCTACCGGCTGGTTTAACTCCGTGGTTGTCGCACCGGAATTTGATAAGTCTCGCAAAACGAAGGTGTTGCCGCTGCATGGCGTTGTCTCGCCGCGCACCGAGAACACCATTGAGACCGGTGTTGGCTACTCGACGGATGTTGGACCACGCGTGAGAACCTCGTGGAAAAAACCGTGGATGAACTCGTACGGTCACAGCCTGACCACCAGCCTGAGCCTCTCTGCGCCCGAGCAGCAGCTGGATTTCAGCTACAAAATGCCGCTGCTGAAAAATCCGCTTGAGCAATATTACCTTGTGCAGGGCGGTTTTAAGCGCACCGACTTGAACGACACCAAGCAGGACTCAACAACGCTTGCGGTCTCCCGCTTCTGGGATCTCTCCAGCGGCTGGCAGCGCGCCATTAACCTGCGCTGGAGCCTGGACCACTTTACCCAGGCCAACGTCACCAATACCACCATGCTGCTTTATCCGGGCGTGATGATCAGCCGTACCCGCTCGCGCGGGGGCCTGATGCCTACCTGGGGCGACTCACAGCGCTACTCCATTGATTATTCCAACTCCGCCTGGGGCTCCGACGTGGATTTCTCCGTCCTGCAGGCGCAAAACGTCTGGATCCGCACGCTGTATGACAAACACCGCTTTGTGATGCGCGGCAATCTCGGCTGGATTGAAACGGGAGACTTCGAGCGCGTTCCGCCGGATCTGCGCTTCTTCGCCGGGGGCGATCGCAGCATTCGTGGGTATAAGTACAAATCGATCTCACCTGAGAACGAAAAGGGCCAGCTGACCGGTGCGTCAAAACTGGCGACCGGATCGCTGGAGTATCAGTACAACGTCAGCGGAAAGTGGTGGGGCGCCATGTTTGTTGACGGCGGTGAAGCGGTGAACGATATCCGCCGCAGCGACTTTAAAACCGGCGCGGGCGTGGGCGTACGCTGGCAGTCACCCGTCGGGCCCATCAAGCTCGACTTCGCCGTGCCTGTCGGCGACAAAGATGAACACGGATTACAGTTTTACATCGGTCTGGGGCCTGAATTATGAGTTTATGGAAGAAAATAAGCCTCGGGGTGCTGATTTTTATCGTGCTGCTGCTCGGTACGGTGGCGTTTCTGGTGGGAACGACGACCGGGCTGCATCTGCTGTTTAACGCTGCGAACCGCTGGGTGCCGGGGCTGGAGATTGGCCAGGTAACGGGCGGCTGGCGCGATCTGCGTCTGAAGAACATCCGCTACGAGCAGCCGGGCGTGGCGCTGAACGCCGGGGAGTTCCACCTGGCGGTCAAGCTGGGCTGCCTGCGCGACAGCAAGCTCTGCGTCAACGATCTGTCGCTAAAAGACGTCAACGTGGCGATAGATTCGAAAAAAATGCCGAAGTCTGCGCCGGTCGAGGAGGAGGACAGCGGCCCGCTGAATCTCTCCACGCCTTACCCGATCGCGCTCTATCGGGTCGCGCTCGATAACGTCAATATCAAAATCGACGACACTACCGTGTCCGTGATGGATTTCACCTCCGGCCTGCGCTGGCAGGAGAAAAACCTCACCCTGACGCCGACGTCCCTGCAGGGATTGCTGATCGCGCTGCCGAAGGTGACCGACGTGGCGCAGGAAGAGATCGTCGAGCCGAAGATCCAGAACCCGCAGCCGGAAGAAAAGCCGCTGGGCGAAACGCTGAAAGATCTCTTCTCGAAGCCTGTGCTGCCGGAAATGACCGACGTTCATCTGCCGCTGAATCTCAACATCGAGGAGTTCAAAGGCGAGCAGCTGCGCCTGACCGGCGATACCGATCTGACGGTCTATAACATGCTGCTGAAAGTCAGCAGCATTGACGGCAATATGAAGCTCGACGCGCTGGATATCGACACCAATCAGGGCTCGGTGAATGCGTCGGGGAATGCCCTGCTGCGCGACAACTGGCCGGTGGACATTACGCTTAACAGTGCCCTCAACATCGATCCGCTGAAAGGCGAAAAGGTGAAGGTCAAAGTGGGCGGGGCGCTGCGCGACAAGCTGGACGTCGGGGTGAATCTCTCCGGCCCGGTGGACATGGTCCTGCGCGCACAAACGCAGCTGGCGGAAGCCGGGCTGCCGCTCAATCTTGAGGTTGTCAGCAAGCAGCTTTACTGGCCCTTCACCGGCGAAAAGCAGTTCCAGGCCGATGACCTGAAGCTGAAGCTGAGCGGCAAGATGACCGACTACACGCTCTCGTTCCGCACCGCGGTGAAGGGGCAGGGCGTGCCGCCCGCGAACATCACGCTGGATGCGAAGGGCAACGAACAGCAGGTCAACCTCGACAAGCTGACCGTCGCGGCGCTGGAAGGTAAAACCGAGCTGACCGCGCTGCTTGACTGGCAGCAGGCGATCAGCTGGCGCGGCGAGCTGAAGCTGACGGGCATTAACACCGCCAAAGAGGTGCCGGACTGGCCGTCGAAGCTGGATGGCCTGATTAAAACCCGCGGCAGCCTGTACGGTGGTACGTGGCAGATGGACGTGCCGGAAATCAAGCTCACCGGGAATGTGAAGCAGAACAAGGTTAACGTTGAAGGCTCGGTAAAAGGCAACAGCTATCTGCAGTGGGTTATCCCGGGGCTGCACGTGGCGCTGGGCCGCAACACGGCGGATATCAAAGGCGAGCTGGGGGTGAAGGATCTCAACCTGGACGCCACCATCGACGCGCCGAATCTCGACAACGCCCTGCCGGGTCTGGGCGGCACGGCGAAAGGTCTCGTGAAAGTGCGCGGTACGGTGGAGGCACCGCAGCTGCTGGCGGACATTACCGCCAATAACCTGCGCTGGCAGGAGCTGAGCGTTGCCCGCGTCCGCGTGGAAGGGGATGTGAAATCCACCGATCAGATCGGCGGTAGCCTGAACCTGCGCGTGGAGCGCATTTCTCAGCCGGACGTGAACATTAGCCTGGTCACCCTGGACGCCAAAGGGAACGAGAAGCAGCACGACCTCCAGCTGCGCGTGCAGGGCGAGCCGGTCTCCGGCCAGCTTCACCTCACCGGCAGCTTCGACCGCAAGGAAGAACGCTGGAAAGGGACGCTGGACAACACCCGCTTCAATACGCCGGTCGGGCCGCTGGCGCTCTCGCGATCCATTGCCCTCGACTACCGCAATGCCGAGCAGAAGATCAGCATTGGGCCACACTGCTGGACCAACCCGAATGCGGAGCTGTGCGTGCCGCAGACCATCGATGCGGGTGCGGAAGGGCGCGCGCAGATCAACCTCAATCGCTTCGATCTGGCGATGCTGAAGCCGTTTATGCCGGACACAACCCAGGCCAGCGGCGTCTTCAGCGGGAAAGCCGATGTGGCCTGGGACACTACCAAAGAGGGGCTGCCGCAGGGCAGCGTCACGCTGTCAGGGCGTAACGTGAAGGTGACGCAGGAGGTCAACGACGCGCCGCTGCCGGTGGCTTTCGACACCCTGAACCTGAGTGCCGATCTGCATAACAATCGCGCACAGCTGGGGTGGACGATCCGCCTGACCAACAACGGTCAGCTGGACGGGCAGGTCCAGATTACCGATCCGCAGGGACGGCGTAATCTGGGCGGCAACGTCAACGTCCGTAACTTCAACCTGGCGATGGTGAACCCGATTTTCGCGCGCGGGGAAAAAGCGGAGGGTATGCTGAACGCTAACCTGCGCCTGGCCGGTAACGTGCAAAGCCCGCAGCTGTTCGGTCAGATGCGGCTCAGCGGCGTGGATATCGACGGCAACTTCATGCCGTTTGACATGCAGCCCAGCCAGATAGCGATGAACTTCAACGGCATGAGCTCGACGCTGAGCGGCTCGGTATTGACGCAGCAAGGGCAAATCAACCTGAGCGGCGACGCGGACTGGAGCCAGCTCGACAACTGGCGCGCCCGTATTGCCGCGAAGGGCAGCAAGGTGCGCATCACCGTACCGCCGATGGTGCGCCTGGACGTCTCGCCTGATGTGGTCTTTGAAGCCACGCCAAGCCTCTTCACGCTTGACGGACGCGTCGACGTGCCGTGGGCGCGCATCGTGGTTCACGACGTGCCGGAAAGCGCGGTCGGCGTCTCAAGTGATGAAGTTATGCTCAATGAAAATCTGAAACCTATAGAACAGAAGAGCGCGGGCATACCGATTAATAGCAACCTTATCGTGCACGTGGGGAATAACGTGCGGTTGGATGCGTTTGGGCTGAAGGCGAGGCTCACGGGCGATCTGAAAGTGGCGCAGGATAAACAAGGGCTTGGCCTGAACGGGCAGATCAATATTCCTGAAGGGCGTTTCCACGCCTATGGTCAGGATCTGATTGTGCGCAAAGGCGAGCTGCTGTTCTCCGGTCCACCGGATCAGCCCCTGTTGAACATCGAAGCGATTCGTAACCCGGAAGCGACGGAAAACGACGTCATTGCTGGCGTTCGCGTCACCGGTTCCGCCGACGAGCCGAAGGCGGAGATCTTCTCTGACCCGGCGATGTCGCAGCAGGAAGCTCTCTCTTATCTGCTGCGTGGACAAGGTCTGGACAGCGGACAAAGCGACAGCGCGGCGATGACCTCGATGTTAGTGGGTCTGGGGGTTGCACAAAGTGGGCAGGTTGTGGGTAAAATCGGCGAGACGTTCGGCGTAAGCAATCTGGCGCTGGACACCCAGGGCGTGGGTGACTCCTCGCAGGTGGTGGTCAGCGGCTATGTACTGCCGGGTCTGCAGGTAAAATATGGTGTGGGGATCTTTGACTCACTGGCAACTCTCACGTTACGCTATCGCCTGATGCCCAAGCTATATCTGGAAGCAGTGTCCGGCGTAGACCAGGCACTTGATCTGCTCTATCAGTTTGAGTTTTAGCAATGCGAATATTTGTCTACGGCAGTTTACGAACCAAGCAAGGCAACAGTCACTGGATGACCAATGCCCTGCTGCTGGGGAATTACAATATCGAGAACTACCAGTTGTACAGCCTGGGCCACTATCCAGGCGCGGTTCCGGGCGAAGGAACAGTACAGGGTGAAGTCTATCGTATTGATAACGCGACGCTTGCCGAACTTGATGCCTTGCGCACCAGGGGCGGTGAATACGCACGCCAGTTGATCCAGACGCCGTACGGAAGTGCGTGGATGTACGTCTACCAGCGTCCGGTCGAAGGGTTAACGCGGATTGTAAGCGGTAACTGGTTAGACAGAGACCAGTACTGAAAAAAAACAACGCCACCGTGAGGTGGCGTTGTTTTTTTGCGTCTCTTGCCGGGTAAGCGTAGCGCCGCCAGGCGAAACTCTCCAGCCATAAAAAAGCCCCGACTGGCGGGGCCTTCATTAACAGCAGTAAGAATTACTTCTTAGCAGCGCGTTCGAAAGAGGCGATGATTTCTGCTTTCGCCGCTTCTGCGTTGTCCCAGCCGTCAACTTTAACCCACTTGCCTTTTTCGAGATCTTTGTAGTGCTCGAAGAAGTGAGTGATCTGCGCTTTCAGCAGTTCTGGCAGGTCGTTCACATCTTTGATGTGATCGTATTCTTTGCTCAGCTTGGTGTGCGGTACCGCAACCAGCTTCGCATCTTCACCGGATTCGTCGGTCATTTTCAGCACGCCAACGGGACGGCAGCGAATCACTGCGCCTGGCTGCAGTGGGTATGGCGTTGGGACCAGCACGTCAACCGGGTCACCGTCCAGAGACAGGGTGTGGTTGATGTAACCGTAGTTGCACGGATAGAACATCGCGGTAGACATGAAACGGTCTACGAACAGGGCGCCGCTCTCTTTGTCCACTTCGTATTTGATCGGATCTGCGTTAGCCGGGATTTCGATAACTACGTAGATGTCTTCTGGCAGTTCTTTACCTGCTGGGACGTTGAGTAAGCTCATGTCGGTGTCCTTTAAAATGGATGGTAAACAAGTGGCAGGTATTATAGCCAACTCGCGCTGAATGTCTCCGCCTGTTTTCGCCTTCTCTCCACGTTCTTCCCACTTTTCAGACCGTTTCCATGACAGAAAAATCCATAAACTCAGCCGCATTTTTCATGGAGAAATGAAAGCGATTACAAACTTGTGATTAACGTTTTATTCACTTTTCTGAAGTGTGATGTAACGCAATTCGTTACATATTTCATGGGCTATAGTCATTCCGCAGAACATCTTTTAACCAACAATAACTCACCCTACGAGGACGTTCATATGTGGAAGCG
Source organism: Enterobacter sp. 940_PEND (assembly GCF_001059415.1). Lineage (NCBI taxonomy): Bacteria > Pseudomonadati > Pseudomonadota > Gammaproteobacteria > Enterobacterales > Enterobacteriaceae > Enterobacter > Enterobacter sp. 940_PEND. The sequence goes on along the minus strand of NZ_JUMS01000091.1, from coordinate 56,379 downwards.
CTTACTCCTGGTCACAGCCGTTTCGGCAGCCATGTCGTCTATGGCGATGGCCGCTCCCTTAACCGTAGGTTTTTCGCAAGTCGGCTCTGAATCTGGCTGGCGAGCGGCAGAAACCAACGTGGCGAAAAGCGAAGCTCAGAAACGCGGTATTACCCTGAAAATCGCCGATGGTCAGCAAAAACAAGAGAATCAGATCAAAGCCGTGCGCTCCTTTATCGCCCAGGGCGTGGATGCCATCTTTATTGCCCCCGTCGTGGCGACCGGCTGGGAACCCGTCCTGAAGGAAGCGAAAGACGCTGAGATCCCGGTCTTCCTGCTCGATCGTTCCATCGACGTCAAAGACAAATCTCTCTATATGACCACCGTGACGGCCAACAACGTGCTGGAAGGGCAGTTAATTGGTGACTGGCTGGTAAAACAGGTCGACGGCAAGCCGTGTAACGTCGTTGAGCTGCAGGGTACCGTCGGGGCGAGCGTGGCCATCGACCGTAAAAAAGGCTTTGCTGAAGCCATCGCGAAAGCGCCAAACATCAAGATTATCCGCTCTCAGTCCGGCGACTTTACCCGCAGCAAAGGTAAAGAGGTCATGGAGAGCTTCATCAAGGCTGAAAACAACGGCAAGAACATCTGCATGGTTTACGCCCACAACGATGACATGGTGATCGGTGCGATTCAGGCCATTAAAGAAGCGGGCCTGAAGCCGGGCAAAGATATCCTCACCGGCTCTATCGACGGCGTGCCGGACATCTATAAAGCGATGATCGACGGCGAAGCCAACGCCAGCGTGGAGCTGACGCCAAACATGGCGGGCCCGGCATTCGACGCGCTGGAGAAATTCAAGAAAGACGGCACGATGCCGGAGAAAGTGACGGTCACCAAGTCCACGCTCTACCTGCCTGACACGGCGAAAGAAGAGTTAGAGAAGAAGAAAAATATGGGCTACTAAGACCCCGCCCCTCACCCCAGCCCTCTCCCCGGAGGGGAGAGGGAAAAAGGCAGGGCGGAGCTGGATATTAACAATTGGCACGATCAATCCCCTCTCCCCTCCGGGGAGAGGGTCAGGGTGAGGGGGAAACCATGACCACTGAACAACACCAGGAAATCCTCCGCACAGAGGGCTTAAGCAAATTCTTCCCCGGCGTAAAGGCGCTGGATAACGTTGATTTCAGCCTGCGGCGCGGTGAGATCATGGCGCTGCTGGGCGAGAACGGTGCGGGAAAATCGACGCTGATTAAATCCCTCACCGGCGTTTATCACGCCGATCGCGGCACCATCTGGCTGGAAGGCAACGCCATTTCGCCGAAAAATACCGCCCACGCCCAGCAGCTGGGGATCGGGACGGTGTACCAGGAAGTAAACCTGCTGCCGAATATGTCGGTGGCGGATAATCTGTTTATTGGCCGTGAGCCGCGACGTTTTGGCCTGCTGCGCCGCAAAGAGATGGAGGCGCGGGCGACAAAGCTGATGGAATCCTACGGCTTCTCCCTCGACGTCCGCGAGCCGCTGAACCGCTTTTCCGTGGCGATGCAGCAGATCGTCGCCATCTGTCGCGCGATAGACCTCTCGGCAAAGGTGCTGATCCTCGACGAACCCACCGCCAGCCTCGATACCCAGGAGGTGGAGATGCTTTTTACCCTGATGCGCCAGCTGCGCGATCAGGGCGTCAGCCTGATCTTCGTTACCCACTTTCTCGATCAGGTATATGAGGTAAGCGATCGCATCACGGTGCTGCGCAACGGCAGCTTTGTCGGCTGCCGCGAAACCCGCGAGCTGCCGCAGATCGAACTGGTGAAAATGATGCTGGGCCGCGAGCTGGAAACCAACGCCCTTCAGCGCGCCGGGCGCACGCTGCTGAGCGAGAAACCGGTCGCCGCGTTCAGCGATTACGGCAAGAAAGGCGTGATATCGCCGTTTAATCTGGAAGTCCGCCCGGGCGAAATTGTCGGGCTGGCGGGCCTGCTGGGATCGGGACGAACCGAAACCGCCGAGGTGATCTTCGGGATCAAACCGGCCGACAGCGGCAGCGCGCTGATCAAGGGCAAACCGCAAACCTTACGATCGCCGCATCAGGCCTCCTGCCTGGGCGTCGGCTTCTGCCCGGAAGACCGAAAAACGGACGGTATTATTGCCGCGGCCTCGGTGCGGGAAAATATCATCCTGGCGCTGCAGGCCCAGCGCGGCTGGCTGCGCCCGATCCCCCGTAAAGAGCAAAACGCCATCGCCGAGCGCTTTATCCGTCAGTTGGGTATCCGCACGCCGAGCGCGGAACAGCCCATCGAGTTCCTCTCCGGCGGCAACCAGCAGAAGGTTCTCCTCTCCCGCTGGCTGCTGACCAAACCCCAGTTCCTGATCCTCGATGAACCAACCCGCGGCATTGACGTGGGGGCGCACGCCGAAATTATCCGGCTTATCGAAACCCTGTGCGCGGACGGTCTGGCGCTGCTGGTTATTTCGTCCGAGCTGGAGGAGCTGGTGGGCTATGCCGATCGCGTCATCATCATGCGCGATCGCAAACAGGTGGCAGAGATCCCGCTGGATAAGCTGTCCGTTCCGGCGATCATGAATGCCATCGCGGCATAAGGAGTAAATCGTGATGCCCCGTTCGCTTTCGCAAACCGGTGAGTCAAAGCGCCGATTCAGCTGGCCAACCGGCACGCCGCAAATCGCAGCGCTGCTGGTTGTTCTGCTGGTTGATAGCCTGGTCGCGCCGCATTTCTTCCAGATTATCGTGCAGGATGGTCGCCTGTTTGGCAGCCCGATAGACATTCTAAACCGTGCCGCGCCGGTGGCGCTGCTGGCCATCGGGATGACGCTGGTCATCGCCACCGGCGGGATTGACCTTTCCGTCGGCGCGGTGATGGCCATCGCCGGGGCCACGGCAGCCTCCATGACCGTATCCGGACACAGCCTGCCGGTGGTACTGCTGGCGGCCTTAGGCACCGGCGTGCTGGCCGGATTATGGAACGGCATTCTGGTGGCGGTGCTGAAAATTCAGCCCTTTGTCGCCACCCTTATCTTAATGGTGGCCGGGCGCGGCGTGGCGCAGCTGATTACCTCCGGACAGATTGTCACCTTTAACTCGCCGAGCCTGGCGTGGATCGGGAGCGGCAACCTGCTGTTCTTCCCGACGCCGGTGATTATTGCCCTGGCCACGCTCGTTGTCTTCTGGCTTTTCACCCGCAAAACGGCGCTGGGCATGTTCATTGAAGCCGTCGGGATCAACATCCGCGCCGCGCGCAACGCCGGGGTTAACACCCGCCTGATGGTGATGCTGACCTACGTGCTGAGCGGCGTCTGCGCCGCCATCGCCGGGGTCATCGTCGCGGCGGATATTCGCGGGGCCGATGCCAACAACGCGGGACTCTGGCTGGAGCTGGACGCGATCCTCGCGGTAGTGATCGGCGGCGGGTCGCTGATGGGCGGGCGCTTTAACCTGCTGCTCTCGGTGATAGGCGCGCTGATCATTCAGGGAATGAACACCGGGATCCTGCTCTCGGGGTTTCAGCCGGAACTCAACCAGGTGGTGAAAGCGGTGGTCGTGCTTTGCGTGCTGATCGTCCAGTCGCCGCGCTTTGTCAGCATCATTAAGGGGATCCGTGGCCATGATAAAACGTAATTTACCGTTGATGATCACGCTGGGCGTGTTTGTGCTGGGGTACCTCTACTGCCTCACCCAATTCCCCGGTTTTGCGTCGACGCGCGTGATTTGCAATATCCTGACCGATAACGCCTTTTTAGGCATCATCGCCGTCGGGATGACCTTTGTGATCCTCTCCGGCGGGATCGATCTCTCCGTCGGGTCGGTGATCGCGTTTACGGGCGTGTTCCTCGCGAAGGCGATCGGCTTCTGGGGGATCTCTCCGCTGGTGGCGTTTCCGCTGGTTCTGGCGATGGGCTGTGCGTTTGGCGCCTTTATGGGGTTGCTGATCGACGCGTTAAAAATTCCGGCGTTTATCATTACCCTCGCGGGAATGTTCTTCCTGCGCGGGGTGAGCTATCTGGTGTCGGAAGAGTCGATTCCGATTAACCATCCGGTGTACGACACGCTCTCCAGCCTGGCCTGGAAAATTCCCGGCGGCGGTCGTCTGAGCGCGATGGGGCTGCTGATGCTGGGCGTGGTGGTGATTGGCATCTTCCTCGCCCACCGTACCCGGTTTGGCAATCAGGTGTACGCCATCGGCGGTAGCGCCACGTCGGCAAACCTGATGGGGATCTCCACCCGCAGCACCACCATCCGCATCTATATGCTCTCGACCGGCCTGGCGACGCTGGCGGGTATCGTCTTCTCGGTGTATACCCAGGCGGGCTATGCCCTTGCAGGCGTGGGCGTGGAGCTGGATGCGATTGCTTCTGTGGTTATCGGCGGCACGCTGCTGAGCGGTGGGGTCGGTACCGTGCTGGGAACGCTGTTCGGCGTGGCTATCCAGGGGCTGATACAAACCTATATCAACTTTGACGGCACGCTCAGCTCCTGGTGGACGAAAATCGCCATCGGCATTCTGTTGTTTATTTTTATTGCCCTGCAGCGCGGTCTTACGGTGCTCTGGGAGAACCGCCAAAGCTCACCTGTTACCCGCGTAAACACATCGGTAACAGAGCGATAACACGCTGAATTTGCTTAAAGTCTAAACATTTTCCGGTAGCGGCCGATACTCTTTTTTTATGCCCAGAAATATCTCGCTACCGGAAATAATATCATGCTTAAAACGCTATCGATTCGTACCGGCTTGCTCTCTTTACTGGCCGTTATGACCCTTCTGCTGCTGATTGTCAGCGGCATTGGCATTTATGCCCTCACACAGAGTTCTTCTTCACTGCAGCGTATTAATCACCTTCAGGGTGAGCAGATGGTGCAGCTTAATTCAGGCTATACGCTGATCCTGCGCGCGCGCAATGAGGCGGGCCAGGCCGTCCGCATGATGGAAATCGGCATGCTGGACGATGCGGCCAAAGCGGTAAAAAACATCAATCAGGAAGTTGCCCTGGCCCAGAAAACGCTGAAAGGCGTGATCGACGGCGGCGTGGCTGACGAGCAGGGGCAACAGCTGCTCGATAAAGTGGCGGCCAGCCTGGCGACCTATAGCCAGCAGGGGATCAACCCGATGCTGAAAACCCTAAATGACCAGAGCGCGGACGGGTATTACGATCTGCTGGAGAAGACGCTGATTCCGGTGGCGAAGCAGTTTGATAACGATATGCAGGCGTTTCAGAAATGGAGCGAAGCGCGTGGTCAGGCGGAAGTGAGTGCCGTGCAGGCGAGCAAAACCCGCGTCCTGATCCTGATTATCGTCGCCGCGCTGCTGACGGCGGGCATTATCGTGCTCGCCTGGCTGGCGCTGCGCCATATGCTGCTCAAGCCGCTTTCGGCATCGATCGCCCAGCTGGAGAACGTGGCGGCGGGGGATTTAACCCATACGCTGAATGCCCCCGCGAGCCAGGAATTTAACCGCCTCAACGCGGTGATAGAGCAGATGCGACAGTCGCTGATGAACTCGGTTATGCGGGTACGCGATGCCAGCGCGCAGATTGACACCGGCAGCCGCGAGCTGACGCTGGGGAACCGCGATCTTGCCGAGCGTACGGAATCCACCGCCACGTCGCTGGAGCAGACGGCGGCCAGCATGGAACAGATCACCGCGACGGTGAAGCTCAACGCCGATAACGCCGAGCAGGCGCACCAGCTGGCGAAGTCGGTGTCCGACACGGCCGATCACGGCAGCGAAATGGTCTGCTACGTAATTGAAAAAATGCGCGATATCTCGGGCAGCTCGGCGCGCATCGCCGACATCCTGAGCGTGATCGACGGTATTGCCTTCCAGACCAATATTCTGGCGCTTAACGCCTCCGTGGAAGCGGCGCGCGCGGGCGAGCAGGGGCGCGGGTTTGCCGTCGTCGCGGGCGAAGTGCGAAACCTTGCCAGCCGCAGCGCCGACGCGGCGAAAGAGATCCGATCGCTTATCAGCGATTCGCAGACCCACGTTAACGAGGGCAGCGAGCTGGCCCAGCAGGCTGGCGAAACCATGGACGAAATCGCAACAGAAGTGCTGCGCATGACCAAATTGATGCGTGAGATTGCGACCGCGTCTCAGGAGCAGAGCCGTGGTATTGAGCAGGTGAATATTGCGGTGAATCAGATGGACGAAACCGCGCAGCAGAATGCGGCGCTGGTGCAGCAATCCTCCGCCGCGACCCGCTCCCTTGAGGAGCAGTCGCGTCAGCTGATGGAAGCCATGTCATCATTCAAAGTGACGACTCAGACCGCTGCATAATATTACCCAGCCCCGGTACGTTCTGTTCCGGGGTTTTATTTTTTCCGGAATTAACTGCCGCAATATTATCGTGAATATCACCCATTAATATTTCCAGCGAACTGGTTAAGGCTAACGCTTTTTCCGTCGGTTCAAGGTATAAACCTTTGCGGAAAAATAACGGTTCATCAAAGAGTTGATTAAAACGCTTTAAGGCCAGGCTCACCGCCGGACGTGACATCTCCAGACGCAAAGAGGCTTTTGCCATGCTGCCGCAGCGGACGACTTCAATAAATACAGGGATAAGATTTAAATCAATGCCGGTATTAGCACGGGAATAATTTTTCATTACGTTTCTGCTCCACGAAATATCTGTCAAACTGTTATGGAAATAATGCAGGAGCAGTGGTGAATATTAAAGCATGTTTTTTATAAACACTTATACGGTAAAATATATAAATGACCAGAGGAGCCAGAACGGCTCCCCTGTAGAGAGGCATTACGCGTCCGGGTACTCGCGGATAAAACGTTCAACGTCTTCAACCATGTGGTTGTTGCCGACGAAGAATGAACGGCGCTGGTGAAGGCTTTCCGGCACGATATCCAGAATGCGCTCTTTACCGTCGCTCGCCTTGCCGCCCGCCTGTTCGGCGAGGAACGCCATCGGGTTGCACTCGTACAGCAGACGCAGCTTCCCGTCCGGGTGGCTGGCGGTGCTTGGGTAGAGGTAGATACCGCCTTTCAGCAGGTTACGGTGGAAATCCGCGACCAGAGAGCCAATATAGCGCGACGTGTACGGGCGCTGGGTCGCTTTATCTTCTTCCTGGCAGAATTTAATGTACTTCTTCACGCCGTTCGGGAAGCGGATGTAGTTGCCTTCGTTGATGGAGTAGGTGTTGCCCTTCTCCGGGAAGCGCATGCGTTCCTGGCTCAGGCAGAAAACGCCCAGGGAAGGATCGTACGTAAAGGCGTGAACCCCGCATCCGGTGGTGTACACCAGCATGGTGGAGGAGCCATAAACGACGTAACCGGCAGCAACCTGGTTAATGCCCGGCTGCAGGAAATCTTCTTCGGTCACCGGCGTGCCAACAGGCGTGACGCGGCGGTAGATGGAGAAAATGGTACCGACAGAAACGTTAACGTCGATGTTTGAGGAACCGTCGAGCGGATCCATCAGAACAACGTATTTAGCGTGTTCACACCCTTCGAAAACAACAATTTCATCTTCTTCTTCAGAGGCGATACCCGCAACGATGTCGCGCGCGCGCAGTGCAGCTTTCAGTTTTTCATTTGCGAACAGATCGAGCTTCTGTTGAACCTCGCCCTGAACGTTCTCGGCACCGCTGGCACCCAGGATATCGACCAGACCGGCCTTGTTGATATCGCGGTGGATGATCTTAGCGCCCAGCTTTATTGCCGACAGCAAAGCAGTGAGTTCACCGGTAGCATGAGAGAACTCGTGCTGCTTTTCGACAATAAATTCACCTAACGTTTTCATAACACTTTCCCTGCATCTTTGTGAGTAGAGCGATTGTATGTTCACTAAAACGACTAAAGCCCAACAATCTTAACAAATATTCAAATAGTAGCGCAGAGGTGAATCGCGCCAGCAGGATACGGATTTTCCTGAAATGCGTTTCACACCCGCTAACATGTGAGTAAAATGTGCGCCACATTGAAGAAGGATAGTGACGTATGCGCATTCATATATTGGGGATTTGTGGCACTTTCATGGGCGGACTGGCAATGCTGGCGCGCTCGCTGGGCCATGAAGTGACGGGTTCGGACGCCAATGTGTATCCGCCAATGAGCACACTTCTGGAGAAACAGGGCATCTCGTTAATTCAGGGCTACGATGCCAGCCAGCTGGATCCCGAGCCGGACCTGGTGATCATCGGCAACGCTATGACCCGCGGTAACCCGTGCGTTGAGGCGGTACTGGAACGCAATATTCCGTTCATGTCCGGTCCGCAGTGGCTGCATGACTTCGTCCTGCGTGACCGCTGGGTGGTTGCCGTTGCCGGTACCCATGGCAAAACCACGACCGCGGGCATGGCGACCTGGATCCTCGAAGCCTGCGGCTACAAGCCGGGCTTCGTGATTGGCGGCGTACCTGGAAATTTCGACGTCTCCGCACGTCTGGGCGACAGCCCGTTCTTCGTGATCGAAGCCGACGAATACGACTGCGCGTTCTTCGACAAGCGCTCCAAGTTCGTGCATTACTGCCCGCGCACGCTGATCCTCAACAACCTTGAGTTCGACCACGCGGATATTTTTGACGACCTGAAAGCGATCCAGAAACAGTTCCACCACCTGGTGCGCATTGTTCCGGGCCAGGGGCGCATCATCCTGCCGGAAAACGACATCAACCTGAAGCAGACGATGGCGATGGGCTGCTGGAGCGAGCAGGAGCTGGTGGGCGAGCAGGGCCACTGGCAGGCGAAGAAGCTCAACGCCGATGCCTCCGAGTGGGAAGTGCTGCTCGACGGTGAAAAAGTGGGTGAGGTGAAGTGGGGCCTGGTGGGCGAGCACAACATGCACAACGGCCTGATGGCCATTGCTGCGGCGCGTCACGTGGGCGTTCAGCCTGCGGATGCGGCCAATGCGCTAGGTTCGTTTATCAATGCCCGTCGCCGCCTGGAGCTGCGCGGTGAAGCCCACGGCGTTAGCGTGTATGACGATTTCGCGCACCACCCAACGGCCATTCTGGCGACGCTTGCCGCCCTGCGCGGCAAGGTCGGCGGGACGGCCCGCATTCTGGCGGTGCTGGAACCGCGCTCGAACACCATGAAGATGGGCATCTGCAAAGACGATCTCGCGCCGTCATTAGGACGCGCCGATGAGGTCTTCCTGCTGCAGCCGCAGCATATTCCGTGGCAGGTGGCGGAAGTGGCCGATGCCTGCATTCAGCCTGCGCACTGGAGTGCGGATGTGGATGCGCTCGCGGATATGGTGGTGAAAGCCGCTCAGCCTGGCGACCACATTCTGGTGATGAGCAACGGCGGTTTTGGTGGGATCCATCAGAAGCTGCTGGACGGTCTGGCGAAGAAAGCGGAAGCGGCAGCCGCAGAGTAAAAAAAAGCCCGGTGGCGCTTACGCTTACCGGGCCTACTTTCCCGTGTTTCCTCCTTCGCCCCTCCGGGGAGAGGGCCGGGGTGAGGGGGAAGAGATTACTCTTCGTTCTCAGACAGCTCGCGCAGATACTGGAAAATCAGGCGCGCAGACTTCGGCGGCTTATTCCCTTCTTTCTCTTTCTTCGCGTTGCGGATCAAGGAACGCAGCTGCTGGCGGTCGGCATCCGGCCACAGGTTCAGCACTTCCGGCACGGCGTCATCACCCTGTTCAATCAGACGATCGCGGATCTGCTCCAGCTTATGGAACAGCGCAACCTGCTGGTTGTGGCGGTTTTTCAGCTTGTCCAGCGCCTGGCGGATCGGATCGACGTCGCGCTGACGCAGCATTTTCCCGATAAGCTGAAGCTGGCGACGACGGCCTTCTTTTTTGATTTTCTGTGCCAGTTCAATGGCATCGCGCAGATCCTGGTCGAGCGGGATCTTGTCCAGCGCGTTTTTACCCAGTTCTACCATTTCCGCGCCAAGCTGTTTTAACTCTTCGGCGTCACGTTTAATTTCACTTTTGCTGACCCAGATGATCTCATCATCTTCGTCTTCGATGTCATCACCGGGAACGTCGTCGAGCCAGTCTTCGGGCTGCTTAGTCATGTCAGGCTCCTTAAAAAAAGAGGCTAATGTTACCAGTTAAGACGCGCACTGAAAAACGGTTCTCTGTTAGACTTCAGTTAACTCTCTCTTACAGTATGGCATTTGCGATGAAAGTAACCTCACAAGTTGAAGCGCAGCGTAAGATTCTGGAAGAAGCCGTCTCCACCGCGCTGATGCTTGCTTCAGAAAAATCAGATGGCGCCGAAGTGGCGGTCAGCAAAACCACCGGCATCAGCGTAAGTACCCGCTATGGTGAAGTGGAGAACGTAGAATTCAACAGCGATGGCGCGCTTGGGATCACGGTGTATCACCAGAATCGCAAAGGCAGCGCGTCATCCACCGATCTCAGCCCGGATGCCATTGCCCGCACGGTGCAGGCGGCGCTGGATATCGCCCGTTATACCTCCCCGGATCCTTACGCAGGCGTGGCGGATAAAGACCTGCTGGCGTTTGACGCGCCGGATCTCGATCTTTTCCACCCGGCGGAAGTGACCCCGGACGAAGCGATCGAACTGGCCGCGCGCGCCGAGCAGGCTTCCCTGCAGGCCGATAAGCGCATCACCAATACCGAAGGCGGCAGCTTTAACAGCCATTACGGCATCAAAGTCTTCGGCAACAGCCACGGCATGCTGCAGGGCTACTGCTCCACCCGTCATTCGCTCTCCAGCTGCGTGATCGCCGAAGAGAACGGTGACATGGAGCGTGACTACGCCTACACCATTGGCCGCGCGCTGGGGGATTTGCAGTCTCCTGAGTGGGTGGGTAAAGAGTGTGCCGAACGCACGCTGTCACGCCTGTCGCCGCGTAAACTCTCCACCATGAAGGCCCCGGTCATTTTTGCCAACGAAGTGGCAACCGGTCTGTTTGGCCATCTGGTGGGCGCTATCGCGGGCGGCTCGGTTTACCGTAAATCGACCTTCCTGCTCGACTCGCTGGGCAAGCAGATCCTGCCGGAATGGCTCACCATTGAAGAACATCCGCACCTGCTGAAAGGGCTGGCCTCCACGCCGTTCGACAGCGAAGGCGTGCGCACCGAACGTCGCGATATCATCAAAGACGGTATTCTGACCCAGTGGCTGCTGACCAACTACTCCGCGCGCAAGCTGGGGCTGAAAAGCACCGGACACGCTGGCGGCATCCACAACTGGCGCATTGCCGGACAGGGTCTGAACTTTGAGCAGATGCTGAAAGAGATGGGCACCGGTCTGGTAGTCACCGAGCTCATGGGCCAGGGCGTAAGCGGCATCACCGGAGACTACTCGCGCGGCGCGGCGGGCTTCTGGGTGGAAAACGGCGAAATCCAGTATCCGGTGAGCGAAATTACCATCGCCGGTAACCTTAAGGACATGTGGCGCAATATCGTTACGGTCGGTAACGATATTGAAACACGTAGCAATATACAGTGTGGTTCTGTACTTCTGCCGGAAATGAAAATCGCCGGTCAGTAATATCCGTAAAGGCGTTTTAATAATAAAAAAGGAAGTGAGCAATGCGTAAACATCTGTTAGCGATCGTCGCGGCTTCAACGCTGGTTCTTGGCTCTTCTGCGTTTGCTGCCGATCTTGAAGACGACATGGGCATCCTCGGTCAAAACCTGAAGGTGGTGCAGAAAACCGACAATGCGGCTGAAATGAAAGACGCGCTGACCAAAATGCGTGAAGCGGCGCTGGACGCACAAAAAGCGACGCCTCCTAAGCTGGAAAGCAAAGCGGCAGACAGCGCAGAGATGAAAGACTACCGCCACGGCTTTGACGTGCTGGTCGGCCAGATCGACGGCGCGCTGAAGCTGGCTAACGAAGGCAAAGTGAAGGAAGCCCAGGCGGCGGCCGAGCAGTTTGTGACGACCCGTAACACGTATCACAAGAAATACCGTTAACCGATCGCGCATCTGACAAACAACCAGCGGGGGCCAGCGGCTCCCGTTTTTTTACGCGGTAATAAGTAAACCCTATCGCCATCACATTTTTGCGTCACCACGCCTGAACGTTTCGTTTCCCTTGCGCGCGTTTTGCCGCTGGAATACGTGATATTCATCACGCAAATACCGGGATTAATTCAGATTCACCGCATTTATGTGGCACAGATCACTGCTGCGGCTCGCCTTTCCACTTCGAAGTGGAAAACAACTCGCTACAAACAATTCCCCCCCAACGTTAGTTTTATTCCAGAGCCATTAACGGGGTAAGACCAGTGATTAACGGAGCGGTAATGAAGGACGTTGGGGAACAGGCGGAGCAAACAGAACAGCTCGCGAACACCATGCTGCAGCAGGTTTATGCCCTGCTGGCCCGGAACAACATCATCCCCAATGCGGTACAGGAGCAGATGCTCACCTCCCACGTGCGCGCCATGGCGCACCGGTCCGTGACCGGCGAGCCGCTGCCGGAGGTTGAAGCAGAGCTGTTTGACGAAATTTCACCGGATTCAATGCGGCTCGCCCGTGAAGTGGTCGCGCAGTTTGGCAATCTTCCTGATGAAGAAGCCTGGCTGCTCTCCGTTCACTTTGAAGTCGCGAAAGACAACCTTTAAGGAGCAACACATGGAACAGATTACAGTCGTGATTGGCGATCGCCTGGGTAAAGGTCAGAAAGTGGCTGCCGGTGTGGAAAAAGCAGGTGGACGCGCGGTGGTCGTACCGGGCATGGCGGCGGACATGAAGCTCGGCGACGTGATGAAAGCGGAAAACGCCACCTTCGGCATCTCATTCTGCGGCAGCGGCGGCGCGGGTGCCATCACCGCCCAGACTAAATATGGCTACAAGGCCAAATACGGTATGCGTTCCGTGGATGAAGGCGTCACCGCCATCAACGAAGGCTGCAACGTGCTGGGCTTCGGCTTTATGGATAAAGAAGAGCTGGGCGAGCGTCTGGTGCAGGCGTGGCAGAAGAAATACGGCGCATAAGCATGAAAGAACAGTTCACAACCACGGTGAGAGTGAAGGGCAAAGGCGACGCCAAAGCGCGCGCCTTTGCCGACGCGCTCAACCACGTTCAGGCCGCGGTGATGAAAGCCTCACCGCATATCTTACTGCGTATTGAGCCACAGGATGTGCAGGTCGTTCAGGCGCAAGAAGCGGTGCGAAAAGAAGCCTTTCTGTTCTTCTTTCTGCGCCGGGAAAGACGCACCTACAGCGTGGAGCTGGATGTGACCGTCAACGTGACCGCTATCAATCTTGACCAGGTGGATTTCGTCACGCAACGCTGATTATTCATAAAAGGGCAGACTGATGTTCTTAATTATATTAATAAAATCGCTCATCATTGGCGGCCTGGTTGGCGTCGGTGTCGGAGCCGGGGCTGCACGCATGTTTCATGCGCCTACCACTCAGGGTATGGGCGCGTTTCGTACGTTGGGGGAACTGAACTCCTGTGAAGGGGATCCGGCGTCCCACTTCTCCTTTGGGTTAGGTTTCTTCTTTAACGCCTGGGCCTCTTCCGTGGCCGCAGGGGCTTTCACACAGGACGTTGACCACCGCATCATCCCGAACTGGGGTGCTGCTGCACTGATGATCAAAAACCGTAACGTCGGCGAAACGCTGCACGACCCGCGCAAAATGGCAATTGCCTGCGGCGTGATTGGCATGCTCGTCGTCACCTTCCTGAACCTGACCGCCTCCTCCGTTCCGGCAGCGCTTCAGGTCACCGCCGTGAAGGTGCTGGTACCGGCGGCGAACCTGCTGGTGAACACCGTGATGCCGGTGATCTTCTGGCTGGCGGCCATCGATGCGGGTAAAAAATCGGGCTTCTGGGCCACCATCTTTGGCGGCGCGGCGCAGCTGATCATGGGCAACGCCGTACCGGGCCTGGTGCTGGGGATCCTGATCGGGAAAGGCGTGGAAGAGAGCGGCTGGAACCACGTCACCAAAGTGATGATGGCGGCTATCGTTCTGCTCTTCGTGCTGAGCGGCTTCTTCCGCGGCTTCGACATGAAGATGATCGAATCCTTCCATCTGACCGTGCCGAACTGGCTCGACATGATCCACAACTCGCTCAGCGGTAAATAACAGGAGCCTCTACATGGAACAGAATAAAGGTTTTTGGTATGCCGACTGGTCGTTCCCGATCTTCGTTGGCCTGCTCTCCTCCGGCGTGTTTGCCGGGACGCACATGTACTACCTCTACGGCATCGGCGCGTTTAACGAAGTGGCCTTCGTAGCGATGCTAAAAGCGGGGATCGATACCGGCGTCTACGGCGCGGTGGCGGCGTTCGGCGCGAGCTTCCTGTTCGCCCGTATTATCGAAGGGTCGCTGGTCGGTATTCTCGACATCGGCGGCGCCATCCAGACCGGCGTGGGCCTCGGCGTTCCGGCGCTGCTGCTGGGCGCGGGGATCATGTTCCCGGTGACCAACTTCATTGCCGCGCTGATTACCGGCCTGGTGATTGGTCTGGCGATTGGCTACGTCATCATCCTGGCGCGTAAGTTCACCATCAACCAGAGCAACTCCACCTACGGCGCAGACGTGATGATGGGCGCGGGCAACGCCTCCGGCCGCTTCCTCGGGCCGTTGATTATCCTCAGCGCCATGACCGCCTCCATTCCTATCGGCGTCGGTTCCCTGCTGGGGGCGCTGGTGTTCTACATCTGGCAGAAGCCGATCACCGGTGGCGCCATTCTCGGCGCGATGCTGTTGGGCTGGCTGTTCCCGGTCGCCCTTTAATACCCGCGGGCGCTAAGGCGCCCGCCTTATCAGGAGATCCTCATGTTTGATTTACTCCTGCGCCGTGCGCGCCTCGCCGACGATACCCTGACCGATATCGCCATTCAGGACGGGAAAATTGCCGCGACGGGCGACATTGACGCTCCCGCGCATAAAACGGTTGAGCTTAACGGCGACGTGTTCGTCAGCGCAGGCTGGATTGACTCCCACGTTCACTGTTACCCGAACTCCCCGATTTACCACGACGAGCCGGACAGCGTGGGTATTGCCACCGGCGTCACCTCCGTAGTGGACGCGGGCAGTACCGGTGCCGACGACGTGGATGATTTCTATAAAATCACCCGCAGCGCCTCCACTGAGGTATTTGCCCTGCTGAATATCTCCCGCGTGGGGCTGATTGCCCAGAACGAGCTGGCCAACATGGCGAATATCGACGCCGACGCGGTGAAGCAGGCGGTGAAGCGCCACCCTGATTTTATCGTCGGCCTGAAGGCGCGCATGAGCAGCAGCGTGGTCGGTGAAAACGGCATCACGCCGCTGGAGCGCGCCAAAGCCATCCAGAAAGAGAACGGCGACCTGCCGCTGATGGTGCACATCGGCAACAACCCGCCGAACCTCGACGAAATTGCCGAGCTGCTGAGCTCCGGTGACATCATCACCCACTGCTACAACGGCAAGCCCAACCGCATTCTGACGCCCTCCGGCGAGCTGCGCGCCTCCATCACCTCCGCCCTGAAGCGCGGCGTGCGTCTGGACGTCGGTCACGGCACGGCGAGCTTCAGCTTTGAGGTGGCGAAACGCGCCATCGCGATGGGCATTCTGCCGCACACCATCAGCTCGGATATCTACTGCCGCAACCGCATCAACGGTCCTGTCGGCTCGCTGGCAAGCGTGATGTCGAAGTTTCTCGCCATCGGCATGTCGCTGCCGCAGGTGATTGACTGCGTGACTGCGAACGCCGCCGACGGCCTGCGCCTGGCGCGCAAGGGCCGCATTCAGCCGGGTCTCGACGCCGACCTGACGCTGTTCACGATGAAACGCCAGCCGACGGTGCTGACGGATGCCGAAAACGACAGCCTGCAGGCTGAACACATTCTGGTGCCGCTTGCCGCGATCCGCGCGGGCAAGGGCTACATGACCGAACAAGGGAGCACGGAACATGCCTTCGATTTATGAGAAGTACAACTTAAAGCAGGTGATCAATACCTCCGGCCGCATGACGGCGCTGGGCGTCTCCACGCCGCGCCCGGAAGTGGTGCAGGCGGCGATGGACGGCATGAATCACTATTTCGAGATGAAGGATCTGGTCAATAAAACCGGGGAATACATCGCGAAGCTGCTGGATGTGGAAGGCGCGACGGTGGTTTCCTGCGCGTCGGCGGGCATAGCCCAGTCGGTGGCGGCGGTGCTGGTAAAAGACAGCGACTGGCTGCTGGAAAACCTGCACGTGACCCCGATTGAGAACAACGAAATCGTCCTGCCGAAAGGCCACAACGTAAACTTTGGCGCGCCGGTGGGCACCATGGTGGCGCTGGGCGGCGGCAAGCTGGTGGAGGCGGGCTACGCCAACGAATGCTCTGCCGATCAGCTGGCGGCGGCGATCACTCCGCGCACGGCGGCGATCCTCTACATCAAATCTCACCACTGCGTGCAGAAAAGCATGCTCAGCGTCGGGCAGGCGGCGGTGGTGGCGCGCAAGCACGATCTCCCGCTGATCGTCGATGCGGCGGCGGAAGAAGATCTGCACGCGTACTACCGATCCGGCGCCGATCTGGTGATCTACAGCGGCGCGAAGGCGATTGAAGGCCCAACCAGCGGGCTGGTGATCGGCAAAACCCAGTACGTTGAGTGGGTGAAGCGTCAGACCGCGGGCATTGGCCGCGCGATGAAGGTGGGCAAAGAGGGGATCCTCGGCCTGACCTGCGCCATCGAACACTACCTTATCGCGACCAAAGAGAGCGGGGCCGAGATGGTGGCGAAGATGACGCCGTTTATCGAGGCGCTCAACACCCTGAACGGCGTGACCGCGCGCGTGGTCTGGGACAGCGCCGGTCGCGATATCGCCCGCACCGAGATTAAGTTTGATGAAGCCACAACGGGCGTCGGCACGGGCGATCTGGTGGCGAAGCTCAAGCAGGGCGAATACGCCATTTACTTCCGTGGCTACAAGGCCAACGAAGGGATTATCGAGGCGGACGTGCGCAGCGTGAATGCTGACCAGCTGAACATCGTCTACCGCCGCATTTGCGAAGTATTAGGACAGGAGAAAAAAGCATGAAACTGACCCCTAACTTTTACCGTGACCGCGTCTGCCTGAACGTGCTGGCAGGATCGAAAGCCAACGCCAGCGCCATTTACGAGGCGGCGGAAGGTCACGTGCTGGTGGGCGTGCTCTCCAAAAATTACCCGGACGTGGCGAGCGCCGTTGCCGACATGCGCGAATACGCCGCGCTGATTGATAACGCGCTCTCCGTCGGCCTCGGCGCGGGGGATCCGAACCAGTCGGCGATGGTGAGCGAGATCTCCCGTCAGGTGCAGCCGCAGCACGTTAACCAGGTCTTTACCGGCGTGGCCACCAGCCGCGCGCTGCTGGGGCAGAATGAGTCGGTGGTCAACGGTCTGGTCTCTCCAACCGGCACCGTCGGGATGGTCAAAATCTCCACCGGACCGCTGAGCAGCAACGCTCCGGACGGCATTGTGCCGGTTGAAACCGCGATTGCCCTGCTGAAGGATTTCGGCGGCAGCTCCATCAAATACTTCCCGATGGGCGGCCTGAAGTGCCGTGACGAGTACAAAGCGGTGGCGGAAGCCTGCGCCCGTCACGACTTCTGGCTGGAGCCAACCGGAGGTATCGATCTGGAAAACTATGAGGAGATCCTGCAGATCGCCCTCGACGCGGGCGTGAGCAAAATCATCCCGCATATCTACAGCTCGATTATCGACAAAGCCAGCGGCGATACGCGCCCGGAAGACGTGCGTACGCTGCTGGAAATGACGAAGAAGCTGGTGAAGTAGTATCTGCCCTCACCCTAACCCTCTCCCAAAGGGAGAGGGAAACTTTACCCCCCTCTCCCTTTGGGAGAGGGCCGGGGTGAGGGAAAACAAACCGCACAAACCTGAAGGAGCCACCATGCATACCCGTACCCTGCTTGTTGCTTCACTCTCAATGTTCGCCACCGCCGCTATCGCCCAGACGCAGTACGCCTGGGTGGGCACCTACAACCCCAACGGCGAAGGGTTGTACCGCTTTACCGTTGACCCGCAAAGCGGCGCGCTGGCAAATAAAACGCTGGTGAGCAGGCTGCCGAACGCCGCGCAGCTGGCCGTCTCGCACGACGGCAAAACGCTGTATCTGGCAAGCGAGGTGGAGCAGGGCGTGGTGCAGGCACTGCGGGTGGGGGATAACGGCCAGCTGAGCGAGCTGAATCAGGTGGCCTCCGGCGGCGCGGGGCCGGTTTACCTGTCGCTGACGCCGAACGGTCGCCATCTTCTGGTGGCGAACTACGTCAGCGGATCTATCGCAGTGCTGCCCGTTAAAGCAGACGGCAGCCTGGGTGAGGCTACGGATAAGCATCAGGATCAGGGCGAGCCGGGCGCGGCGAAGCCGGAAGCGGCAGCGGAGGGCAGCTTTGCCATCAGCGATCATAACGGCCCACACGCGCACATGATCGCCGCCGATCCGAGCGGGAAATACGTCTTTTCCACCGATCTTGGGCTGGATCGCCTCTACCAGTACCGTTTTGACGATCGAACAGGGAAGCTGACGCCGAACGATCCGCCGTTTATCAACGCCTCCTCAAAAGGCGCCGGGCCGCGCCACTTTGTTTTTACGCCAAAAGGCGATGCCCTGTGGCTGATTAACGAAGAGGCGTCTACGCTCACCCATTATACCGTGAGCGCCAACGGCACCTTAAAAGAGGGCAAAACGCTTTCAGCCCTGCCGGAAGGCTACAAAGGCACCAGCTTTGCTGCCGGGCTCGCATTAAGCGCCGACGGTAAACAGCTGTATGTGGCTAACCGTTTGCATAACAGCATCGGGCACTTTACCGTAACAGCGGAGGGAACGCTGACGCATCAGGACGACGTCTGGACGCGCGGCGACTACCCGCGCACCCTGACGCTCGATAAGCAGGGGCGCTGGCTGTACGTCATGAACCAGCGCAGCGACAACATCACCCGTTTCCGCGTGGCGCAGGGCGGGAAATTGAGCTTCGAGCCAGACTATACCCCGGTCGGCAGCCCATCCCAGATGGTCATTTCACCTTAAGCTGTAATAAGAGGACAAGCCCGTGCGATTTCCGAACCAACGTTTAGCGCAACTGTTCGATCTGTTGCAAAACGAGACGCTGCCGCAGGACGAGCTGGCGCAGCGGCTGTCGGTCTCCACGCGAACCGTCCGTGCCGATATCACCGCCCTGAACGCGCTGCTGGCAGGCCACGGCGCGCAGTTTATATTGAGCCGGGGCAACGGCTATCAGCTCAAAATTGATGATGCCCAGCGCTACCAGCAGCTGCAGGCATCCCACCCGCGCGCGCTGCGTATTCCCCGGACCGGGCCGGAGCGCGTGCACTATCTGGTGGTGCGTTTTCTCACCTCGGCGTTTTCTCTTAAGCTTGAGGATCTGGCGGACGAGTGGTTCGTCAGCCGCGCCACGCTGCAAAGCGATATGGCCGAAGTCCGCGAGTGGTTCCACCGCTATAACCTGACGCTGGAAACGCGTCCTCGCCACGGCATGAAGCTGTTTGGCAGCGAGATGTCGACCCGCGCCTGCCTGACCGATCTGCTCTGGGAGCTTGCGCAGCAGGACAGCCTGAACCCGCTGGTGACCGACGTGGCGCTGAATGCAGGCGTGGCGGAGCAGATGGTGCCCGTGCTGCACGAGGCGCTGACGCGTCATCACATCCGTCTGACCGATGAAGGCGAGCTGTTCCTGCGCCTGTACTGCGCGGTGTCGGTGCGGCGCATCAGCGAGGGCTATCCGCTGCCGGAATTCCACGCCGAAGACGTGGAAGAGAACGTGCGCGAGGCGGCGAAGGATATCGCCGTCACTATCCAGCAGCTGGCGGGCAAAGCGCTTTCACCTTCGGAGGAGAGCTGGCTGTGCGTGCACATTGCGGCGCGGCAGATTCAGGAGATTGCCCCGAGCGCAATTAACGCGGATGACGACGAAGCGCTGGTCAACTACATCCTGCGCTATATCAACACCCACTATAACTACAACCTGCTGAGCGACGCGCAGCTGCACGCGGACCTGCTCACGCACATCAAAACCATGATCACCCGCGTGCGGTATCAAATCATGATCCCCAATCCGCTGCTGGATAACATCAAGCAGCACTACCCGATGGCGTGGGATATGACCTTGGCGGCGGTGTCGAGCTGGGGAAAATACACGCCTTATGTGATCAGCGAAAACGAAATCGGCTTCCTGGTGCTGCATATCGGCGTCGGGCTGGAGCGCCACTACAACATCGGCTACCAGCGTCAGCCGCGCGTACTGCTGGTGTGCGACGCAGGTAATGCCATGGTCCGCATGATTGAAGCGGTGCTGCAGCGCAAGTACCCGCAAATTGAGGTGGCCCGCACGCTCACCCTGCGCGAGTACGAGCTGGCGGAAACGATTAGCGAAGACTTTGTGATCGCCACCGCCCGCGTCAGCGAAAAGTCCAAACCGGTGGTGACGATCGCCCCGTTCCCGACCGATTACCAGTTAGAGCAGATCGGCAAGCTGGTGCTGGTGGACCGCACCCGCCCGTGGATGCTGGATAAATACTTCGACGCGGCCCATTTCCGCATTATCGACAAGCCCGTTGACCAGCAAACGCTGTTTCGCGAGCTGTGCGCGCAGCTTGAAGGCGAGGGGTTTGTCGGCGCGGAGTTTCTGGATTCGGTTGTTGAGCGTGAAGCCATCGTCAGCACCATGCTCGGCGACGGCATCGCGCTGCCGCACTCCCTCGGCCTTTTAGCGCAGAAAACCGTGGTCTATACCGTGCTCGCCCCGCACGGCGTACAGTGGGGCGACGAAACCGCGCACGTCATCTTCCTGCTCGCCATCAGCAAAAGCGAATACGAAGAGGCTATGGCGATTTACGATATCTTCGTCACCTTCCTGCGTGAACGGGCGATGTCGCGGCTCTGTAGCTGCAGTGACTTTGCCGAATTTAAGGCGGTGGCAATGGAGAGTTTGAGTCGGTTTTGAGAGGCGTTATCCAGAATTCGATGTAATGCGAATGTAATGCTAAACTGCATTACACATTCGATTTTACCGGAGGCATAATGGCCACGCTGAACGTCCGTCTGGATGACAAACTCAAAAACGAGGCTTATGCCGTGCTGGAAAAACTCAATATCACCCCAACGGAAGCCGTGCGATTACTGTTTCAGTACGTCGCGGAGACGGGACGTATGCCGGTGAAAACGGTCACGATTAGCGACAGCGAAGATGCGCTGATACAGACGGTCCGGGAGCGACTGGCGAATCCGCAAAAGGGAATCAAGGTTAGTCTGGATGACTTATGAACTGGCATTTGACCCGAGGGCGTTAAAGGAGTGGTGCAAGCTGGGGCAGACTGTAAAAGACCTGTTTAAGAAGAAACTTGCGGACGTGCTGGTGAACCCCAGGGTCGAATCGGCCCGCCTGCATGGTCTGCCGGATTGCTACAAAATAAAACTCAGAACGCAGGGTTATCGTTTGGTCTATCAGGTTCAGGACAACGTTGTAACGGTATTTGTTATCGCTATCGGTAAGCGAGAGAAATCAGCCGTTTATCATGATGCTAACAAACGGCTTTAGCGATCATCGTAAATGGTGCACAACCTGATTGCTGCTGCCGCGCCAGATCAGCGCCGGGTCTTTTAAATCCTGCACGAACTTGCCGTCAACCAGGACGTTAATCAGATCCACCACTTCCATTTGCTGCGCGTTCAGCTCATCCAGCCTGTAGCCTGTCCAGACCCAGATATCTTTTCCCGCACACTCTGCCCGAATGCGCTTCACCAGCTTCAGGATCTCCGGCACGTTTTGCGGGTGCAGGGGGTCGCCGCCGGAGAGCGAGATCCCCTGGCGTTTGATGCGCGTGTCGTTAAGGTCGTTGACGATCCGGTCTTCCATTTCGGCGGTGAACGGCATGCCGGAATTTAAGCGCCAGGTGCTTTTGTTATAGCAGCCGGGGCATTCGTGGACGCAGCCTGAGACGAACAGGGTGCAGCGGGTGCCGGGGCCGTTGACGATGTCGACGGGGTAGTATTGATGATATCGCATAGAAAATGTCCAGAGAATTTGTGCGCGCTGATGCCCTCACCCCGACCCTCTCCCACAGGGAGAGGGAGAAAACCGGCGGCCGGAATAACAATGTGCTCGATCGGTCCCCTCTCCCTTGAGGGAGAGGGGTAGGGTGAGGGGTAGAACCCTGCGCAGAACTTACCCGATCTGCCCATTCCCCAAATGCTTCACGCGACGCTTCACCTCTTCCTGCTTCCCGGCGTTAAACGGACGCGCATCCGGGCTGCCGAGATAGCCGCACACGCGACGGGTCACGGAGACGCGAGCCGCATCGTGGTTGCCGCATTTCGGGCAGGTAAAGCCTTTGCTGGTGCACTCAAACTCGCCGGTAAAGCCGCACTCGTAGCACTCGTCGATTGGCGTGTTGGTCCCGTAATACGGCACGTGCTGATAGCTGTAATCCCACACGTCTTCCAGCGCCTTCAGGTTGTGCTGAATGTTAGGGTACTCGCCGTAGCAGATGAAGCCGCCGCTGGCGATCGGTGGATACGCTGCTTCAAAGTCGATCTTGTCGTACGGGTTCACCTTTTTCTCCACGTCGAGGTGGAAGCTGTTGGTGTAATACCCTTTGTCGGTCACGCCTTCCACAATCCCGAACTCGGCGGTGTCCAGACGGCAGAAGCGGTCGCACAGGTTCTCGCTCGGGGTGCTGTAGAGGCTAAACCCGTAGCCGGTTTCCTCTTTCCACTGGTCAACCGCGTCGCGCAGGCGCTGAACGATGGCGATGCCTTTTTCGCGCAGGGCCTCGCTGTCGTACATATGCGTATCGCCCGCCAATGCGTTGATGGTCTCGTGAATACCGATGTAGCCCAGCGAAATCGACGCGCGACCGTTTTTGAAGATCTCAGACACGTCATCGTCCGCTTTCAGACGCACTCCGCAGGCCCCTTCCATATAGAGGATCGGCGCGACGCGGGCTTTGACCCCTTCAAGGCGCGCAATGCGGGTCATCAGCGCCTTACGCGCCAGCTGCAGACGTTCATCCAGCAGCGTCCAGAATTCCGCTTCATTGCCTTTCGCCTCCAGCGCGATGCGCGGCAGGTTCAGGCTGATGACGCCCAGGTTGTTGCGCCCGTCGTGGATCTGCTCGCCGTTTTCATCTTCGTACACGCCGAGGAAGCTGCGGCAGCCCATTGGCGTTTTAAACGAACCGGTCACTTTGACGACCTGATCGTAGTTCAGGATGTCCGGGTACATGCGCTTGCTCGCGCACTCCAGCGCCAGCTGTTTGATGTCGTAGTTCGGATCGCCAAACTTGTGGTTCAGGCCGTCGCGAATGGCAAAGACCAGTTTCGGGAACACCGCCGTTTTGCGGTTCTTGCCGAGGCCGGAAATGCGGTTGCGCAGGATGGACTGCTGGATCAGGCGCGATTCCCAGCTGGTGCCCAGACCAAACCCGAAGGTTACAAACGGCGTCTGGCCGTTGGCGGTGTGCAGCGTGTTCACTTCATACTCCAGCGACTGGAAGGCGTCGTAGCACTCTTTCTCGGTGCGGGAGTGCGCGTAGCCGTCGGCGTCCGGGATCTGCCACTCTTCGGCCGTTTTACGATGCTTGTTGAAGCTTGCCGTCACGAACGGGGCCAGCACTTCATCAATGCGGTTAATCGTGGTGCCGCCATAAATATGGCTGGCGACCTGAGCGATAATCTGCGCGGTGACGGCAGTGGCCGTGGAGATTGATTTAGGCGGTTCAATCTCGGCGTTACCCATTTTAAAACCGTGGGTCAGCATGCCTTTCAGGTCGATCAGCATGCAGTTGAACATAGGGAAGAACGGCGAATAGTCGAGATCGTGGTAGTGAATTTCACCGCGCTCGTGCGCCGATACCACGTCGCGCGGCAGCAGGTGCTGACGGGCATAGTGTTTGGCGACGATACCGGCCAGCAGGTCGCGCTGGGTCGGGATCACTTTGCTGTCTTTGTTGGCGTTTTCATTGAGCAGGGCGGAGTTGGTCTGCTCCACCAGGCCACGGATCTCCTGGTTCAGACGACCGCGCTTCTCACGCTGCACGTCACGATCGTGACGGTACTCAATGTAGGCACGCGCCAGCTGCTTGTAAGGCCCCGCCATCAGTTGGTTCTCAACCGCGGTCTGGATCTCGTTGATATCGACCTGGCTGCGTTCGTTCATCTGGCTGCTAACGACTTCTGCGACGGTGGCGCAGTAATCTGCGTCATCGACTCCCGCTGCTTTAGCTGCACGCAGAATGGCTTCCTGGATGCGCTCTGATTTAAACGGCACTTTACAGCCATCACGTTTCATCACATGCGGTGTCATGATCACTCCATTTTTTGAAAACAGGTTATCCACAGAGGTGGAGAAGTAATAACCGGGCGTATTCCCCGCCGGGCCAAAGACTTCCCGCGTTCCCAGCTCGTGTTATCCACAATTCCGGCCAGCGTAAGCGCCGTCTTGTTGTTGGAATAGTAGACGATAAATACAAGATGTTGGGTCGACGTGCATTTTAAGTGCTACATATAGTGATTTGCATCAAACATGTTTGCGATTTATTTGATGCAGAACAAAGTAAAAAGACGAGAGTACAAACGACGGGCGCTTCAGCGATTGTAAAGGCGCGCGAGAAAAATCTGATTAATTATTCAACAAAAACAGTCAAGTAAGCCGGGTGCTGAGCCGCACCCGGCAGGGAAAATTACTGCTGCAACCACCAGACGGCTTCAAACGGACGGAGTGACGTCGTTTGCGGTGCCGGGTAGTTACTCATCAGCACCTGCGACTTATCGCTGAGAGCGTCTGCCTGCCATTCCTGAGGCGTATTACTCAGGTTCGCCGCCACCATCAGCGTCTGCCCCTGCCACTGACGACGGTAGCACCAAAGAGAAGGATGTTCCGGCAGGAGATCCTCATAATCCCCCCACGTCAGCACCGGCAGGGTTTTGCGCAGGCTAATCAGCGACTGGTAGGTGTAGAACACCGAATCCGGGTCGTCCAGCGCCGCGCGGGCGTTCACCGTCTCGTAGTTATCGCAGACGCCAATCCACGGCTCGCCCTCGGTAAAGCCCGCATTGTGCGACGCGTCCCACTGCATTGGGGTTCGCCCGTTATCGCGGGACTTACTCGCCAGAATCGCCAGCAATTCCTCCGGCTCGCGGCCGTTGGCGCGCAGTTCGGCGAACATGTTCAGGCTCTCCACGTCGCGGTAATCGGTGATGCGGCTGAAGTGCGGGTTCGTCATCCCCAGCTCTTCGCCCTGGTAGATATACGGCGTGCCCTGCATGCCGTGCAGCACCATGCCGAGCATCTTCGCGGCCTGTACGCGGTATTCTCCTTCGTCACCAAAGCGCG
Source organism: Enterobacter sp. 940_PEND (assembly GCF_001059415.1). Lineage (NCBI taxonomy): Bacteria > Pseudomonadati > Pseudomonadota > Gammaproteobacteria > Enterobacterales > Enterobacteriaceae > Enterobacter > Enterobacter sp. 940_PEND. The sequence goes on along the minus strand of NZ_JUMS01000091.1, from coordinate 31,162 downwards.
ACACGATGCGCGGCTGATCGTGGTTACACCAGAACAGCGCGTTCCAGGCCCTGTTGTGCATGCCCTGCTGCCAGTGGCGGAAGAGGGTTTTCAGCGCCACGAAGTCCGGCTTTGCCTTCGTCCACTTTTCGCCGCCGGGGTAGTCCACCTTCAGGTGGTGGAAGTTAAAGGTCATCGACAGCTCGCTGCCGTCGAGCGAGGCGTACTGCTGGCAGTTCTCCAGCGAGGTCGAGGACATCTCGCCCACCGTCATCAGGTTGCGCGGGGTGAAGACGTCCCGGCTCATCTCCTGCAGATATTCGTGAACGCGCGGCCCGTCGGTATAGAAGCGGCGGCCGTCTCCGGTGTTGTCGTCCGGGAAATCCTGGTCTTTTGAAATCAGGTTAATCACGTCGAGACGCAGGCCGTCCACGCCGCGATCGGCCCAGAACTCGCACACCTTTTTCAGCTCGGCGCGCACCGCCGGGTTTTCCCAGTTGAGGTCCGCCTGTTCCGGCGCGAACAGGTGCAGGTAATACTGCTCGCTCTCGGCGTGCCAGCGCCAGGCGTTGCCGCCAAACTTGGAGCGCCAGTTGTTGGGAAGCTGCTCCGGCGTGCCGTCGCGCCAGATGTAGAACTGGCGGTACGGGCTCGCTTTGTTCAGCGACTCGCGGAACCAGGCGTGCTGCGTGGAGGTGTGGTTAAACACCATGTCCAGCACGATGCGGATGCCGCGCTCGTGCGCCCGGGCAACCAGCTCGTCGAAATCATCCAGCGTGCCGTAGGCCGGGTCGATGGCGGTGTAATTCGCCACGTCGTAGCCGTTATCCACCTGCGGGGAGATATAAAACGGCGTCAGCCAGATGGCGTCGATGCCGAGGGTTTTCAGGTAGTCCAGACGCTTCGTCACGCCGCGCAGATCGCCGGTGCCGCTGCCGGTGGTGTCCTGGAAACTCTTTGGGTAAATCTGATAGATGACGCCGTTCTGCCACCAGTGAGGAAGGGTATTCATAATGCGTTCCTGCAAATGCGAAGGGGCGCAACTGCGCCCCGAAAGAAGAAGTTAAACAATCTGCAGCGAGCCCTGACGGAACTTACGCTGGTAAACCACGGTGGTGAGCGCCATTGGGACGATAATCGCGATGGCCATCGCCAGGGCAAACACCTGCCAGTAAGCGGGCTGGATGGAGAGAATGCCCGGCAGGCCGCCGACGCCAATCCCGTTCGCCATCACGCCGTTCAGACCACACACCAGGCCAGCCAGACCGGAACCGATCATCGCGCAGAGCATCGGGAAGCGGTACTTCAGGTTGATACCGTACATCGCCGGTTCGGTGACGCCGAGGTAGGCAGAGATGGCCGCCGGAACGGAGATCTCACGCTCGTTGTGCTTGCGGCTGACGATGATGATGCCGGTAACCGCCGACGCCTGGGCAATGTTAGACAGGGCGATAATCGGCCAGACCGGCGTGCCGCCGAGGCTCTGGATCATCTGCATATCAATGGCCAGCGTGGTCTGGTGCACGCCGGTGATCACCAGCGGGGCGTACAGGAAGCCAAACAGTGCGGCTCCAATCGGCGCGAAGCTGCCGGTCATCAGGTGACGCACCGCGAAGGCCACGCCGTCGCCGATCATGCGGCCAAACGGACCGATAAAGGCGTGCGCCAGGAACACCGCCAGAATCAGCGAGCAGACCGGCACCACCACCAGATAGAGGTAATCCGGCACGATGCGCTTCAGGCGCGTTTCAATAAAGCCCAGCGCCAGACCCGCCAGCAGGGCCGGAATGACCTGCGCCTGATAGCCCACTTTGGCGATAGTAAACAGGCCGAAGTTCCACACCTCAGGCACCTGCTGACCAAGTAAGTAAGCGTTCATTAACTGTGGAGAGACCAGCGTGACGCCCAGCACGATACCGAGAATCGGCGTGCCGCCCATCTTGCGCACCGCGGACCAGCAAATCCCGACCGGCAGATAGAAGAAGATCGCCTCGCCAATCAGCCACAGGAAATCGTAAACGGTTTTCAGCGCCGGATACATCTGCGCCAGGGTTTTGCCGTCGCTCATCGGTACATCGCCGATGACGTTACGGAAGCCTAAGATTAAGCCCCCGCTGATCAGCGCCGGCAGCAGCGGGAAGAAAATTTCCGCGAAGTGGGAAATCAGCTGCTCGTGCCACTTCATATTCTGGCGCGCGGCCTTCTTCGCCTGCTCTTTATCGGCGGAGGAGTGCCCGGTTGTCGCCAGCAGAGCCTGATAGTAATCGCCCACTTCGGTACCAATAACGACCTGGAACTGCCCGGCGTTGGTGAAGCAGCCTTTGACCATGGAAAGTTCTTCAATGGCCTTCGGGTTGGCTTTGGCCGGATCGTTCAGCACGAAGCGCAGGCGGGTAATGCAATGGCTGACGGTAGCGATGTTTTCGCGGCCACCGACCAGGACGATCAACTGATCGATATCTGCTTGTTTGACTTTACTCATCATGAAACCTCATGACAGATGGTGAGGGGTGTAATGACCTGAGCGCAAGCCTACTCCTTCAGCGTGACGGCGAAAATGGGAACGTTCCCGAAATCAGGCGAAGATCACAATAATCTGTTTTAGAGGGGTTACGAAAGGTGAGCGGGAATGACGATCTGACGGGGCTCTGAACGCCCGTTTATCTGCTCGATCAGCTGCGCGGCGGCCTGCCTGCCGGACTCGGCGTAGCCCGGATCGACGGTGATAATTTCCGGGTGCAGGAACTTCATCAGCGGCGTGCTGCCGACGCTCGCCACCTGCAGGTTATCGATGCGCTGCTCCTGCAGATATTTGCTCGCACCCAGCGCCAGGGTATCCGTGGCACACACCAGCGCCGTGGTCTGCGGCGTCAGAACGCTGGCGACCTGCTCGTAGCCCTGCTTCATGCCCAGCCCCGGCAGGGAGGCCACGGCGGAGAGATTGTGCTTTTTGCAAAAAGCCAGGTAGGCCTCATGCCGACGCTTGCCGGTGGTGACGTCCGCGTGCGGGACGCCGAGGAAGCTGATGTGGCGATGGCCTTCGTCAAACAGGCGCTGCATCAGGGTGATAATCGCGCCCTCGTCGTCGTAGCAGACGGAGGCAAACCCGTGGGCATCGCGCGCCAGCAGCACCAGCGAAGGCTGCCAGGGTTTTAGCATCTCGTCCTTAATGCCGGTAAAACCGAACAGCACCACGCCGTCAATGTTGCGCCGCTGGAGCATGCCCAGGTGCTCTTCAACCAGCTGCACAGAAAACTGACTCTCCATCATGATCGGATCATACCCCTGCTCGTAGAAGGCGGGCAGCATGGTCTGCACGGCGAGGTTTTCAGACAGAGAATCCAGACGCGAGACAATAATGGCGACGACTTTGTCACTCTGCCCGCGCATGGCGCGCGCGGATCGGGAAGGGGAAAAACCGTGCTGATTCATGACCGCCTCAACGCGCTCGCGGGTGCGTTCGCTGACGCCGCTTTCGTTGTTCAGCACGCGTGAGACGGTCGATTTCCCCACGCCGCTTAAACGCGCGATGTCTTTAATCGTAAGGCGGTTCTGCATGCTGTATTCCCTGTAACAACGACGATGTAGTGAATTGAGCCTAATGCTATAGCGCGATTTCGCTATGGGCAAAGTCTGGTTTACGTTTGGTTTATTTGCAGGGGGGTATAATACCGCCCGAATCGTCATAAAGGGTATGCCTAAATCCCTGGACTGCGCGGCAACACCCTGTTTTTTTACTTACCGGAGGCTTCATGGATCCCGATCCCACACCTCTCCTGAACGGGAGAATGCGTTCTTTCCGGTAAGCCAGCTTTTGCTGTCTCACCGGCGTGAGGCAGCAACGTCTTAAACGTTCCTGCTTAAAAAATTAAGTGCCTCTCAGGTACGGCTTCGCCACGCCTGAAGGAATTGCTGCATCCGCCCCGGCGGATGCGGAGGAATGACTATGTTTAAAAATATCACCCGGCAGCTGCAGGCGCTGCTGAGCCGCCACCTGCCACACCGTCTTGTTCAACGCGACCCGCTGCCAAACGCCAAAAACATGGCGGGGGCGGCGATCCCCGCCTCCCTGAGCGAACGCTGCCTGAACGTGGCGGCGATGGATGAAAACGAAGTCTGGCGCGCGTTCGGCGGACACCCGGAAGGGCTCAACGCGGCCGAAGTGGAAAAAATGCGCGCCGTACACGGCGATAACCAGATCCCAGCGCAAAAGCCGTCTCCGTGGTGGGTGCACCTGTGGCTCTGCTACCGCAACCCGTTCAACCTGCTGCTGACCGTGCTCGGCCTCATCTCCTACGCGACGGAAGATCTGTTTGCCGCAGGGGTGATTGCCCTGATGGTGGGTATCTCCACGCTGCTGAACTTTATTCAGGAGGCCCGCTCCACCAAAGCGGCGGACGCCCTGAAGGCGATGGTCAGCAACACCGCGACCGTCTCGCGCGTGATTAACGATCTCGGCGAAAACGCCTGGGTGGAGCTGCCTATCGACCAGCTGGTGCCGGGCGATCTGGTGAAGCTGGCCGCGGGAGACATGATCCCGGCGGATTTACGCATCATCCAGGCGCGCGATTTGTTCGTGGCGCAGGCCTCGCTGACCGGGGAATCCCTGCCCGTTGAAAAGGTAGCGCGCAGCCGCGACCCGCAGCAGATGAACCCGCTCGAGTGTGACACCCTGTGCTTTATGGGCACCACGGTGGTCAGCGGCACCGCGCAGGCGATTGTTACCGCCACCGGGGGCAACACCTGGTTTGGTCAGCTTGCCGGGCGCGTCAGCGAGCAGGAGAGCGAGCCAAACGCCTTCCAGAAAGGGATTGGCCGCGTCAGCATGCTGCTGATCCGCTTTATGATGGTGATGACGCCAATCGTGCTGCTGATCAACGGCTACACCAAAGGCGACTGGTGGGAAGCGGCCCTGTTTGCGCTCTCCGTGGCCGTTGGCCTGACGCCGGAAATGCTGCCGATGATTGTCACCTCCACGCTGGCGCGCGGGGCGGTGAAGCTCTCTAAACAGAAAGTGATCGTTAAACACCTCGACGCCATCCAGAACTTTGGCGCGATGGACATCCTCTGCACCGATAAAACCGGCACCCTGACGCAGGACAAAATCGTGCTGGAGAACCACACCGATATCTCCGGCAAAACCAGCGAGCGCGTCCTGCACAGCGCGTGGCTGAACAGCCATTACCAGACCGGGCTGAAAAACCTGCTCGACGTCGCGGTGCTGGAAGGGGTGGACGAGGAATCCGCCCGCACGCTCTCCGGCCGCTGGCAGAAGGTGGATGAGATCCCGTTCGACTTCGAGCGCCGCCGCATGTCGGTGGTGGTGAGCGAGCAGACGGACGTGCACCAGCTGATCTGCAAAGGGGCGCTGCAGGAGATCCTCAACGTGTCGACGCAGGTGCGCTATAACGGCGACATCGTGCCGCTGGACGACACCATGATGCGCCGCATCAAGCGCGTCACCGATAACCTGAACCGTCAGGGGCTGCGCGTGGTGGCGGTCGCGAGCAAGTTCCTGCCCGCGCGCGAGGGTGACTATCAGCGTATCGATGAATCCGATCTGATCCTCGAGGGCTACATCGCCTTCCTCGATCCGCCGAAAGAGACCACCGCGCCGGCGCTGAAGGCGCTGAAGGCGAGCGGTATTACCGTCAAAATTCTCACCGGCGACAGCGAGCTGGTGGCGGCCAAAGTGTGCCATGAAGTGGGGCTGGACGCGGGCGACGTGGTGGTGGGGAGCGATATTGAACATCTCTCTGATGACGAGCTGGCGAAGCTTGCCCAGCGTACCACGCTGTTTGCCCGACTGACGCCGATGCACAAAGAGCGCATCGTCACCCTGCTCAAGCGCGAAGGACACGTGGTGGGCTTTATGGGAGACGGCATCAACGACGCGCCCGCGCTGCGTGCGGCGGACATCGGTATCTCCGTCGATGGTGCGGTGGACATCGCCCGCGAAGCGGCGGATATCATCCTGCTGGAAAAGAGCCTGATGGTGCTGGAGGAGGGCGTGATCGAAGGTCGCCGTACCTTTGCCAACATGCTCAAGTACATCAAAATGACCGCCAGCTCCAACTTCGGTAACGTCTTCAGCGTGCTGGTGGCGAGCGCGTTTCTGCCGTTCCTGCCGATGCTGCCGCTGCACCTGCTGATCCAGAACCTGATGTACGACGTGTCTCAGGTAGCGATCCCGTTTGATAACGTCGACGACGAGCAGATCCAGAAGCCGCAGCACTGGAACCCGGCGGATCTCGGGCGCTTTATGCTGTTCTTTGGGCCGATCAGCTCCATCTTCGACATTCTGACGTTCTGCCTGATGTGGTTTGTGTTCCACGCCAACACCCCGGAACACCAGACGCTGTTCCAGTCCGGCTGGTTTGTGGTAGGTCTGCTGTCGCAGACGCTGATTGTTCATATGATCCGTACCCGCCGCATTCCGTTCATCCAGAGCCGTGCCGCATGGCCGTTGATTGTGATGACGGGCATTGTGATGGCGCTCGGTATCGCGCTGCCGTTCTCGCCGCTGGCAGGCTACCTGCAGCTTCAGGCGCTGCCGCTGGGCTACTTCCCGTGGCTGGTGGCAATCCTTGCGGGCTATATGGTGCTGACGCAGATGGTGAAAGGATTCTATGCGCGTCGGTATGGATGGCAGTAAAAACATACCCTCACCCTAACCCTCTCCCTGGAAGGGAGAGGGGACCGCTCGGTGCCGCCTTTCACCCTCGCCCCTTGGGGGGGAGGGGACTGGCTTTCCTCCCAAATTCAACAACCTGTGATCTCCGTCGGCGCATTTGCTTGACGACAAATTGAGCGCATGTTAACAGAATGTTTTGCCTTTATTTGGCCCGTCAGATAAGGAACATTCATGTTACGGTACAGTCTCTTAACCGCCGGGCTGATGCTCGGCGCCTCTGCGTTTGCCGCCCCGGCAGGCGATCTCCCTTTGATGCCCTGGCCTGCCAAGGTCGAACGCCCGACGACCCAGGGCGCGCTGGTGCTCAGCAACAACGTATCCATTAGCGTCAGCGGGGACGATCTCGGTGACGCCGTCAGCCGCCTGCGCCAGCGCATGGCCCTGCAAACCGGCTGGACGCTGCAGCCGCAGGCTGAAAAGCCAGACAAACCGACCATCCGCATCGCGATTGCCAAAAAGGTGAAGCCGCAGCCTCTGCCGGACAGCGATGAAAGCTACAGGCTGACGGTGGACGCCAGCGGCGTCGATATCTCCGCCAACACCCGCTTCGGCGCGCTGCGCGCCATGGAAACGCTGCTCCAGCTGATGCAGAACGGCGCGGAAAACACCTCGCTGCCGTGGGTCACCATTGAAGATTCGCCGCGCTTCCCGTGGCGCGGGCTGCTGCTCGACTCGGCGCGCCACTTTATTCCGCTGCCGGATATCAAGCGCCAGATCGACGGCATGGCCGCGGCGAAGCTCAACGTCCTGCACTGGCACCTGACCGACGATCAGGGCTGGCGCTTCAGCTCGAAGCGCTACCCTAAGCTGACGCAGCTTGCCAGCGACGGGCTGTACTACACGCCTGAACAGATGCGCGAGGTGGTGCGTTACGCCGCCGAGCGCGGCATTCGCGTGGTGCCGGAGATCGACATGCCGGGCCACGCCTCGGCGATTGCCGTGGCCTACCCGGAGCTGATGAGCGCGCCGGGACCGTACGCCATGGAGCGCCACTGGGGCGTGCTGAAGCCGGTGCTGGATCCGACAAAAGACGCAACTTACGCTTTTGCCGACGCAATGGTCAGCGAACTGGCGGCGATCTTCCCCGATCCGTATCTGCATATCGGCGGTGACGAGGTCGACGACAGCCAGTGGAAAGCGAACGCCGCGATCCAGAATTTCATGCGCGACAACAGGCTGGCGGACAGCCACGCGCTGCAGGCGTACTTCAACCGTAAACTGGAGACGATCCTTGAGAAGCATCACCGGCAGATGGTCGGCTGGGACGAGATCTACCATCCCGACCTGCCGAAAAGCATTCTGATCCAGTCCTGGCAGGGCCAGGACGCGCTGGGGCAGGTGGCGCAGAACGGCTACAAGGGCATTCTCTCCACCGGTTTCTATCTCGACCAGCCCCAGTCCACCGCCTATCACTACCGCAACGAAATTGTCCCGCAGGGCCTGAACGGCGTGGACGTGATTGCAGACACCGACAGCGTCCAGAGCTGGGCCTTTTCCATGCCGCGCCTGAAGGGCAAGCCGGTGGAGGGGAGCTTCACGCTGGTGAAAGGGGACGCAGGCTGGCGCGGATTTATTGATTTTGCCGGGAAATCCCGCCGCGCGGTGCAGGATATTGAATGGCGCAATGACAGCCAGGTGACCTTTACCGTCGATACGTGGATGGGCGAGACGCGCCCGGTGGTTTCCGTTGATAACGACAAGCTTACCGGCTATTTCCTGGTGGGGAATACGCGTTACCCAATCAGCGGCACGCGTCTGGACGCGGTGCCGAAAGGCATTCCTCCCGTCGTGCCGGACGTGGCGAATCAGGCCAACCTGCTCGGCGGGGAAGCCGCGCTGTGGGCGGAAAACGTGGTGGCGCCGGTGCTGGATATCCGCCTGTGGCCGCGCACCTTCGCGGTGGCGGAGAGGCTGTGGTCCGCGCAGGACGTCAACGACGTCGACAACATGTACACCCGCCTGCAGGCGATGGACAGCTGGTCGACGGTGTCGGTCGGGCTGCAGCAGCATACCCAGCAGCAGGTGCAGTTCACGCGCCTTGCCGGTAATGCCGACACGCTGCCGCTGCAGATCCTCGCTCAGGCGGTAGAGCCCGCGCAGTATTACACCCGCCAGCACCTGAAGTTCCAGGCGGGAAACTATCATCAGTTCGAGCCGCTCAACCGCTTCGCCGATGCGCTGAACGCCGAAAGCGCCACCGTGCGCCAGATGAACAAGTGGGCGGACCGCCTGGTGAGCGATGCGGAAGACGCGGAAAGCGCCGACGCGCTGCGCCACGTCTTTAACCGCTGGCAGAGCAACACCAGCGACGCGCTGGCGTTAAGCGAAAACAGCTATCAGCTGAAGGCGATGAAGCCGGTGATCCAGGAGGTGGATAAGCTGGCCTCCATTGGCCTGAGGCTGACGGATCTGGTGGCGCGCCAGGGCACGCTGGATGATAAAGAGATAGCCTCGATTCAGAGCGAGCTGGATAACGCGGCGAAGGTTCAGGACGAGGTGGTGATTGCGGCGGTCTATCCGCTGGAGACGCTGCTCAGGGCGACGAGGAATCAGTAGCAAGCAACAAAAAAGGCAGCCCGGGCTGCCTTTTTTATCGCCAAAGCGAATTAGCGACGTACCGCAATCGCTTCGATTTCAATTTTCACGTCTTTTGGCAGACGGGCCACTTCCACGCAGGAGCGCGCCGGGAAGGTGGCGTTGTGCTCTGTGAAGAACGCTTCGTAAGTGGCGTTAACGGTCGCGAAATCGTTCAGATCTTTCACGAAAACGGTGGTTTTCACGATATCGCCCACTTTCAGACCGGCAGATTCAACGATAGCCTGCACGTTTTCCAGCGACTGACGCGCCTGCGCCGCGACATCTTCCGGCACCGCGCCGGTTTTTGGGTTCACCGGGATCTGCCCGGAAGTGATGATCATGCTACCCAGATCAACGCCCTGAACGTAAGGGCCGATAGCCGCGGGTGCATTTTCCGTCGCGAGTACTTTGCTCATGTTTTCTCCAGAATGACAGCGTTAAGAATGTTCCCGGCCATTATAACAGCCGGGATTTCATTACCAACCTCAATTAGTTGGCCAGCACCACATAATGAGAAAACTCTTTTTCGCAGTATTTGCATTTGAGCGCGATGTCATCGGCACGTTTTTTCACTGCAAAGCTGGAAGAAACCGGCTCAGCGTGACTGATGCAGTTGCTGTTCGGGCAGACCAGCACGCTTTCGATGCGATCCGGCAGGCTCGGGCGGGATTTGCCGACCACTTCATACTCGTCGATGCGGTTGACGGTGGCGTCCGGCGCGTACAGCGACAGCTGGTTGACCTGCTCGTCGGTCAGGAACGTGTTCTCGATTTTAATCAGGTCCTTGCGGCCCATCTCGCCGGACGGCAGGTTCAGGCCGATGGTGATGCGCTGGTCCGTTTCGGTCAGTTTGAACAGCGTCAGCAGCTTAAAGCCCACCTGCGCAGGGATGTGGTCAATCACGGTGCCACGCTTGATGGCTTCAACCTGGAGTTTGTTATCGTGCGTCATGGTCGTCTCCCCTTACAGAGCTAATTCGCGATTCAGAACCAGTGCCAGTAACGCCTGGCGGGCGAAGATGCCGTTTCCGGCCTGCTGGAAGTACCAGGCGTGCGGCGTTTTGTCCACGTCTGTGGTGATCTCATCGATGCGCGGCAGCGGGTGCAGTACCTTCATGTTGTCGCGTGCGCCCTCGAGGTCGCTGGCGCGCAGCACGAACTGTGCCTTCACGTTGGCGTATTCGGACGGATCCAGACGCTCTTTCTGCACGCGGGTCATGTACAGTATATCCACGTGGCTCATCACCTCTTCGATGCTGGCGTGCAGGCTCCACTGAATGCCTTTCTCATCCAGCATGTCGAGAATGTACTGCGGCATCGCCAGCGCGTCCGGCGCGATGAAGAAGAAGCGGTTGCCGTTAAATTTCGCCAGCGCCTGGGTCAGGGAGTGGACGGTGCGGCCATACTTCAGGTCGCCGACCATGGCGATATTCAGGTTCTCGAGCTTGCCCTGCGTCTCCTGAATGGTGAACAGATCCAGCAGGGTCTGCGTCGGGTGCTGGTTGGCACCGTCACCGGCGTTCAGCACCGGAATGCCGCCGGAAAACTCGGTCGCCAGACGCGCCGCGCCCTCCTGCGGGTGACGCATCACAATCGCGTCGACGTAGGTGCTAATCACTGAAATGGTATCCGCCAGGGTCTCGCCTTTTTTACCCAGCGACGTGTTGCTGCTGTCCGAGAAGCCCACCACGCTCGCGCCCAGGCGGTGCATGGAGGTTTCAAAGGAGAGACGGGTGCGGGTCGAGGCTTCGAAGAAGCAGCTCGCAATCACCTTGTGCTTCAGCAGCTCCGGTTGCGGATTGGCCTTCAGTTTTGCCGCGGTTTCCAGAACCAGTTCCAGCTCTTCGCGGCTGAGGTCGTTTATGGAAATGATGTGTTTTTGATAAAGCGGATTCATGTTTATCTCCTGACGCCGGGCAAAAAAAAGCCCCTCAAATGAGGGGCTCTGGGAATAGGTTTAGCAACGGGAAGAAAAACGGCAGGCCAGCGTCTGATTTCAGACGCGGTAAGACGTTATGTCGTACACGCTTGACCATGCTTCCTCCCGGCAAATTGTCGGGCATTATACGCAGCTCGCTTTTCGGATCAAGCGATTTAATGCACGCTTTACTCAATGCAAACGGTTCTTTATGAATATTAATGCGTTCTGAGTAAATAATTAATTTGCTTATGCACCAGGGCGGTGCGCTTCACGACCCGGGGTGCGACCCAGACGATACTGCTGCCGGCCACCACGCCTAAAATTTCCGGTAGCTGGTGATAATCCAGAATACGCGCCACCGCGCGGCCATATCCGGCGACGGTATGAACAAGGATAAACTCGCTATTGTGCTCGACGCTGACCACCATTTCGGACACGGTACGCGCGGCATCGGGGGCAGGGCGCAGCTGGGGATTCAGCGAATAAATCTTTAGCCCTTTGGCATTTCGAATTTTTATGACACCGAGCAATTTAAGCAGACGTGAAACGGTGGACTGGCTGATGGTCTCAAAACCACGCTCCTGCAAATCCCGGCGGATCTCCTCCTGAGAAAGATAGCTCTTTTCTGCGATCAGGCGCTGGCAGACCGTCAGCTGTAGTTGCTCTTTGGGAGAGTACTCTTCGTAATCCATCATAGTTCCCATATCAGTTCCTGAAATAACCGGTGGCACCGCACCGATCCGTAGGCCGGATAAGCGCAGCGCCATCCGGCAAATCACAACAAGGCACCCAGACTTAACGCCACCATAATCACCACCGTTAAAATGCCCAGCAGCGGCGCCACCCATTTCAGATAACGCACGTAGGGCACGCGGGCGATAGCCAGCCCGCCCATCACGACGGCAGAAGTGGGCGTGACGAGGTTAACGATGCCGGAGGCCGACTGGTAAGCCGTCACCACCAGGTCGCGGTTGACGTTAGCGAAATCGGCAAGCGGCGCCATGATCGGCATCGTCAGAACGGCCAGGCCGGATGAAGAAGGCACAAGAAACGACAGCACGACCTCCAGCCAGTACATCACGTTGATAAACGCTACCGTGGACAACCCGCTGACCAGCCCTTGCGCGCTGTGCAAAATGGTGTGGGTAATCATGCCCTTATCCATGATGACTACGATACCGCGCGCGATGCCGATAATCAGCGCGACGCCCAGCAAATCTCGCGCGCCGTTGATAAACGTCGACGTCAGCTCCTCTTCGCTCATGCGGGCAATCAGGCCGACGATGATCGCGCTGGCGAGAAACACCGCCGAGATCTCCGCCATCCACCAGCCCAGCACCGCCACGCCGTAGATCATCACCGCGAAGGCGAGGGCGAAAATCACCAGGATGATTTTGCGCACCAGGGTGAATTCCAGCGACTGTTCGCCCTTGTCGCCGAGGAAATGGGCGCGGTTCTCTTCCTGCTTATCCGCAACGATCGACAGCGACGGATCCTGGCGCACCTTACGGGCGTAGCGCATCACCCACGCCACGCAGATGATCCAGCCGATGACCAGCAGCGCCACGCGCAGGGCGATACCGTTAGTGAAGGGGATCCCGGCGGCGTTGGCGGCGATCACCGTGGCAAACGGGTTTATGGTAGAGCCGAGCGTGCCGATCCCCGCCCCGAGCAGCACGGTAGAGGCGGCGACAACCGGATCGAACCGGGCGGCCAGCATCACCGGCACCAGCAGGGTGTAGAACGGCAGCGACTCTTCGGCCATGCCGTAAATCGTGCCGCCCGCGGCAAACAGCGCCATCAGGATCGGGATCATCCACTCCTCGCGTCCGCGCAGCCGGGTGGTGACGCGTTCGATCCCCGCATCAATCGCCCCGGTTTTGGTGACGATCCCGAGAAAACCGCCGATGATCAGGATAAACAGCGCGACGTCGATCGCCCCGGCCTGGCCGGAGACCGGATCGTACAGCCCGGCGATGGGCGCCATCAGGACGGAAACCAGCCCCTGCGGATGTGCCGCCACGTGCGCGTACGTTCCGGCAATCGGGACTTCTTTACCGAGGGTTTCGTTCATCGCCATCTGGTACTGACCGGCGGGGACGACCCAGCTCAGCGCCGCCACAACGGCAATCAGGAAAAAGAGAATGGTGTAAGCGGAGGGAAACTTAAACTTGCCCATGATGTTCTCCTTAAACCCGGCGCACCCCTTGGCGCGCCGGGCGGTGATTAGTCGCCGAGTGTCGCCACCATGACCGCTTTAATGGTGTGCATGCGGTTCTCTGCTTCGTCGAAGACGATGGAGTTCGGCGATTCGAAGACCTCTTCCGTCACCTCCAGCCCCTTCAGGCCGTACGCCATCTCGATCTCGCGGCCCACTTTGGTGTGTTCGTTATGGAACGCCGGCAGGCAGTGCATAAACTTGACGTTCGGGTTGCCTGTGGCCTTCATCACGTCCGCGTTGATTTGATACGGCTTCATCAGGCTGACGCGCTCGGCCCAGGCCTCCTTCGGCTCGCCCATGGAGACCCACACGTCGGTGTAGAGGAAATCGGTCCCCCGCACGCCTTCTTCCACGTCATCGGTGAGGGTGATGCGCGCGCCCGTCTCTTTGGCGATGGCGCGGCACTGCTCAACCAGCCCGGCTTCCGGCCAGAAGGATTTCGGCGCGACGAGGCGGATATCCATCCCCATCTTGGCCGCGCCGACCATCAGCGAGTTGCCCATGTTGTTGCGCGCGTCGCCGAGATAGGCAAAGCTCAGCTCCGGCAGGGTTTTGCCCGGCGCGTGCTCCAGCATGGTCATCAGGTCGGCGAGGATCTGCGTTGGGTGAAACTCGTCGGTCAGGCCGTTCCACACCGGCACGCCCGCGTACTCGCCCAGCTCCTCAACGATGGCCTGGCCGTAGCCGCGGTATTCGATACCGTCATACATGCGGCCCAGCACGCGGGCGGTGTCTTTCATCGACTCTTTATGGCCGATCTGCGATCCGCTTGGGCCGAGGTAGGTCACCTGCGCGCCCTGGTCGAACGCACCCACTTCGAAGGCGCAGCGGGTGCGGGTGGAGGTTTTTTCAAAGATCAGGGCGATGTTTTTCCCGACCAGGGTTTGCTTTTCACGTCCGGCTTTTTTGGCGGCCTTCAGCTCGATGGCGAGGTCGATCAGGTACTGGATCTCCGCCGGGGTGTAGTCCAGCAGTTTCAGGAAGTTACGGTTTTTCAGATTGATGGTCATGGGTAAATCCTTTTTAAAATTTGCTGTTTGATGCCCTCACCCCGGCCCTCTTCCACGGGGAGAGGGTGTAATCGTCCCCTCTCCCTTAGGGAGAGGGTTAGGGTGAGGGGAAAACGACTCAGTTACGAATCAACGTGCCTTTCTCGCCCGCGAGGATCTCCGCGCCATCGGCCAGCGCGCCGATCCCGGCAATGCCGTTGCAGGCCTCAACAAACTCGCGGCAGGCGGCCACTTTCGGCCCCATCGATCCGGCGTCGAACTGCATGCCTCTGAGCAGCTCCGGCGTCACCTGCGCCAGCGGGCGCTGGGTCGGCTTGCCCCAGTCGAGGTACACCGCGTCGGCATCGGTCAGGATCAGCAGGGCGTCGGCCTCGATCTGGCGCGCCAGCAGGGCGGCGGAGAGGTCTTTGTCGATCACCGCCTCAATGCCGCGATAGCCGTTGGCGTTCTCCACTACCGGCACGCCGCCGCCGCCGTTGCAGATCACCAGGTGATCGCGCTGGATCAGCGCCGTGATGGCGTCGCTCTCGACGATGCGTTTCGGCTGCGGTGACGGCACCACGCGGCGGAAGTAGCTGCCGTCGGCCTTAAACACCCAGCCTTTCTCCGCGGCCAGCGCTTTCGCCTGCGCTTCGCTGTACACCGGGCCGATGTATTTGGTCGGGTTGCTGAAGGCAGGGTCGGCAGCGTCCACTTCCACCTGCGTGAGCAGGACGCTCACCTCGCGCTGCGGCAGGCTGTTTTTCAGCGCCTGCTGGAGCATGTAGCCGATCATTCCCTGGCTTTCGGCTCCGAGAACGTCCAGCGGGTAGGGCGTGACTTTGTCGTAGGCGCTGTTCTGCAGCGCCAGCAGCCCGACCTGCGGTCCGTTGCCGTGCACCAGCACCACGCGCCACTGTTCCGTTAATCCGGCGATGGTGCGCGCGGCCTGCTCGATGTTCTGGCGCTGGATATCCGCTTCCAGCGGCTCGCCGCGCTTGAGCAGCGCGTTGCCGCCCAGGGCCACAACCAGAGTGGGTTTTCGTTCCATGATGGCTCCTTTAAATTCCGTCGCGCTCAAGCGGACAGCTCATGCAGCGCGCGCCGCCGCGGCCGCGTCCGAGCTCGTCGCCCGGGATAGGCAGCACGGTGATGCCCGCTTTGTCGTACTTCTCGTTGGTCCAGACGTTGCGCTCGTAGCCGATCACCACGCCCGGGCGGATAGTCAGCACGTTGTTGGCATCGTTCCACTGCTCGCGTTCGGCTTCAAAGGCGTCGCCGCCGGTGGTGATCAGGCGCACCTGGCTAATGCCGAGCGCTTTCTCGATGGCGTGCAGCAGGTCGGTTTCCTGAGTGCGCAGCAGGCCGCCGCGTCCGTCCGGGGTGAGCGTCCAGCACTGGGCGTCCTTGCGCACCACTTCCGGGTAGACGGAGAAGGTATCCACGTCTATGTGGGTCATGACGGTGTCGAGGTGCATGCAGGAGCGGTGTTTGGGCAGCTCAACGGCGATCACGCGCTCGGCCTGACGGTGTTTAAACAGGCTGTTGGCGAGGAACTCCACGCCCTGCGGCGTCGTGCGCTCGGACATGCCGATCAGTACCGCGCCGCGGCCAATGACTAATACATCGCCGCCTTCTAAGGTGGCGTGGTCGTAATTAATATTCTCGTCGCCGAAATACTTAATAAAATCGCCGTCGGCAAACGCCGGGTGCCAGCGATATATTGCCCGCAGGTTATTGGTTTCGCGCTGACGGGCCGGTTTGGCCATTGGGTTAATAGAGACGCCGTTATAAATCCAGCAGGAGGTATCGCGGGTAAATAAATGGTTCGGCAGCGGCTTCATAATAAAATCATTCGCCGTGTGGGTATCCACCACCATATTTTTAATGGCCGCCGGAATTTCGCCGTAGGTTAATCCGCCGCTCAGCCTGCGCGCCAGTTCCCGGTGCGGCATATCTGCCAGCCAGCCGCGCACGTCGCCGGCAAAGGTTGGGCCGAGGCGATAGTCGGAGATTTGGGTATCCAGCAGCCAGGCTTTCGCTTCTGCAATATCAAGAGATTGCGTCAGAAGGTCGGTCAACAGCAGGACTTCCACACCCTGCTCGCGCAGCGTGTTGGCGAAGATGTCATGCTCCTCACCCGCCCGCTCAACCGAGAGCACGTCATCGAAAAGCAGCTCCTGACAGTTTGATGGCGTTAAACGTTTCAGACTTAAATTTGGGCGGTGCAGCATAACGCTACGCAATTGACCAATTTCAGAACCGACGTAATGCTTTTCCATAATTATTCCTTTAACTGTTTTTCAGAATAAAAAGGGCATGCGCCATGTCATGTATTTAATTGCATGGCGGCTAAGCTCAATTGATTTCGTGATTCATACTAGGCGGTTAAATAATCCTTATTGTGATGTTGCTCACGCGAAAATGGATATTAAGCGGTTTGTTTTCATTTGCATGATTCGCATCAGATAATGATTAATTGATTATTCTGACGAGGTGAATAGCTAAGCACTATCCGTTGTCATTATTTTCAGTTGTTAGTGTTTTGTAGAATTTAATGCTTTGAAATATTTTGTTAAGTTATTGATTTTAATTGTTTTTATAGTTTTTGCGGAATGACTATGCATTATTGCTAATTAACTATTTTGGGCTTAAGGAAAATCAATAAATATTTATTGAATTTAATAGCAAATTATCAAAGTGATAAAATGTGAAGCGGTAGCGAGTTTTGTTGTTAAGGCCTGGCGATCAATGAGTTAGCGCAAGGGCGTGATAACGAAGAGCTGAAGATATGCATAATGACTGCATAAATGCCTGCGAGGGCTTAACAGCAAATTAACACCATTCCCGATAAACATGCGTTCGCGCAAAACCCCTCTAAAAAGCGCTGGTATGGCAGCCTTAACTCTCGTATAAAAGATAAAAATGAAACATTGTTTTACATAGAGGGATTTCACATGATTATCGGCAACATCCACCATCTGCACTCCTGGCTGCCTGACGATCTGCGTCAGGCCATCGAGCACGTTAAAGCCCACGTTACCGACGCCACGCCGCTCGGCAAGCACGACATCAACGGCAGCAGCCTCTTTTATCTGGTCTCGGAAGACATGACCCAGCCGTTCGCCGAGCGCCGCGCCGAGTACCACGCGCGCTATCTGGACATCCAGATAATCATGAAGGGCCAGGAGGGGATGACCTTCAGCACCCTGCCGCACGGTACGCCCGACACCGACTGGCTGGCGGACAAAGACATCGCGTTCCTGCCGGAAGGCGAGCAGGAGAAAACCGTGGTGCTTAGCGAAGGGGATTTTGTGGTGTTCTGGCCGGGTGAGGTGCACAAGCCGCTGTGCGCGGTGGGTGCGCCTGCGAAGGTCAGGAAAGTGGTTGTTAAAATGCTGGTGGAGTAACCCTGACCCCTCACCCTAACCCTCTCCCCGTGGGAGAGGGCCGGGGTGAGGGCACCAGACCGCACCCACGCAATATGTGATCCAGCTTAAATTTCCCACACTCCCTCTTCCCTTCCCATTTACCTGCGCTTTTTCTGCGTCATAGTATGATCGTTAAAATAATGAACGCTGTTCTATAATGTAGAACAAAATGATTCAGCAAGGAGATCTCATGCCGAAGTCCGCGTTGTTCACGGGAATCATTCCCCCTGTCTCCACCATCTTTACCGCCGACGGCCAGCTCGATAAGACGGGCACTGCCGCGCTGATCGACGATCTCATCAAAGCAGGCGTTGACGGCCTGTTCTTCCTGGGCAGCGGCGGCGAGTTCTCCCAGCTCGGCGCCGAAGAGCGTAAAGCAATTGCCCGCTTTGCTATCGATCACGTCGATCGTCGCGTGCCGGTCCTGATCGGCACCGGCGGCACCAACGCCCGGGAAACCATTGAACTGAGCCAGCACGCGCAGCAGGCGGGCGCGGACGGCATCGTGGTGATCAACCCCTACTACTGGAAAGTGTCGGAAGCGAACCTGATCCGCTATTTCGAGCAGGTGGCCGACAGCGTCACGCTGCCGGTGATGCTCTATAACTTCCCGGCGCTGACTGGGCAGGATCTGACCCCGGCGCTGGTTAAAACCCTTGCCGACTCGCGCAACAATATTATCGGCATCAAAGACACCATCGACTCCGTCGCCCACCTGCGCAGCATGATCCATACCGTCAAAGGCTCCCATCCGCACTTCACGGTGCTCTGCGGCTACGACGATCATCTGTTTAATACCCTGCTGCTCGGCGGCGACGGGGCGATTTCGGCGAGCGGCAACTTTGCCCCGCAGGTGTCGGTGAATCTTCTGAAAGCCTGGCGCGACGGGGACGTGGCGAAAGCGGCTGAGTATCATCAGACCCTGCTGCAAATCCCGCAGATGTATCAGCTGGATACGCCGTTTGTGAACGTGATTAAAGAGGCGATCGTGCTCTGCGGTCGCCCTGTCTCTACGCACGTGCTGCCGCCCGCCTCGCCGCTGGACGCGCCGCGCAAGGCGCAGCTGAAAACCCTGCTGCAACAGCTCAAGCTCTGCTGAGCCGGATGATAACGATGACCATTGAGAAAATTTTCACCCCACAGGACGACGCGTTTTATGCGGTGATCACCCACGCGGCGGGGCCGCAGGGCGCGCTGCCGCTGACCCCGCAGATGCTGATGGAATCTCCCAGCGGCAACCTGTTCGGCATGACGCAGAACGCCGGAATGGGCTGGGACGCCAACAGGCTGACCGGGAAAGAGGTGCTGATCATCGGCACCCAGGGCGGCATCCGCGCCGGGGACGGACGCCCGGT
Source organism: Enterobacter sp. 940_PEND (assembly GCF_001059415.1). NCBI lineage: Bacteria > Pseudomonadati > Pseudomonadota > Gammaproteobacteria > Enterobacterales > Enterobacteriaceae > Enterobacter > Enterobacter sp. 940_PEND. Next base: position 11,996 of record NZ_JUMS01000091.1, on the reverse strand, counting down.
CGCGCTGGGCTACCACACCGGGCACTGGGAGATCGGCATGCAGATGCAGGCGGCGGCGAAGGAGATCACCCGCAATGGCGGGATCCCGTTTGCGGCCTTCGTCAGCGATCCGTGCGACGGACGCTCGCAGGGGACGCACGGCATGTTCGACTCCCTGCCGTACCGCAACGACGCGGCGATCGTGTTTCGCCGCCTGATCCGCTCCCTGCCGACGCGCCGGGCGGTGATCGGCGTAGCAACCTGCGATAAAGGGCTGCCCGCCACCATGATTGCGCTGGCCTCGATGCACAATCTGCCGACCATTCTGGTGCCGGGCGGGGCGACGCTGCCGCCGACCGTCGGGGAAGATGCGGGCAAGGTGCAGACCATCGGCGCGCGCTTTGCCAACCACGAACTCTCCCTGCAGGAGGCCGCCGAGCTGGGCTGTCGCGCCTGCGCCTCGCCGGGCGGCGGGTGTCAGTTCCTCGGCACGGCGGGCACCTCGCAGGTGGTCGCGGAGGCGCTGGGCCTGGCGCTGCCGCATTCCGCGCTGGCGCCGTCCGGGCAGGCGGTGTGGCTGGAGATCGCCCGCCAGTCGGCGCGCGCGGTCAGCGAGCTGGATAACCGCGGCATCACCACGCGCGATATCCTCACCGACAAAGCCATCGAAAACGCGATGGTGATCCACGCGGCGTTCGGCGGCTCCACCAACTTACTGCTGCACATTCCGGCCATCGCCCACGCGGCGGGCTGCACTATTCCGGACGTTGAGCACTGGACGCGCGTCAACCGTAAAGTGCCGCGCCTGGTGAGCGTGCTGCCCAACGGCCCGGACTATCACCCGACCGTGCGCGCCTTCCTCGCGGGCGGCGTGCCGGAGGTAATGCTCCACCTGCGCGATCTCGGTCTGCTGCACCTGGACGCCATGACCGTGACTGGCCAGACGGTGGGCGAGAACCTCGACTGGTGGCAGGCGTCCGAGCGTCGGGCACGCTTCCGCCAGTGCCTGCGCGAGCAGGACGGCGTAGATCCGGATGACGTGATCCTGCCGCCGAAGAAGGCAAAAGCGAAAGGGCTGACCTCGACGGTTTGCTTCCCGACGGGCAACATCGCGCCGGAAGGTTCGGTGATCAAGGCCACGGCGATCGACCCGTCGGTCGTCGGTGAAGATGGCGTTTACCGCCACACCGGCCGGGCGAGGGTGTTTGTCTCGGAAGCGCAGGCAATCAAGGCCATCAAGCGGGAAGAAATTGCGCAGGGCGATATCATGGTGGTCATCGGCGGCGGACCGTCCGGCACCGGCATGGAAGAGACCTACCAGCTCACCTCCGCGCTGAAGCATATCTCGTGGGGCAAGACAGTGTCGTTAATCACCGATGCGCGCTTCTCGGGCGTGTCGACGGGCGCCTGCTTCGGCCACGTGTCGCCGGAGGCGCTGGCGGGCGGGCCGATTGGCAAGCTGCGCGATAACGACATCATCGAGATAGCGGTTGACCGCCTGACCCTCACGGGCAGCGTGAACTTTATCGGCACGGCGGACAACCCGCTGACGCCGGAAGAGGGCGCGCGCGAGCTGGCAGTCAGGCAGACGCACCCGGATCTGCACGCCCATGACTTTTTGCCGGACGATACCCGGCTGTGGGCGGCGCTGCAGTCGGTGAGCGGCGGCACCTGGAAAGGCTGTATTTATGACACCGATAAAATCATTGAGGTAATTAACGCCGGTAAAAAAGCGCTCGGCATTTAATTATTTTCTGAGATAAATCCGTCTGCGGGAAATATTCCGCGGGCGGTTTTCCTGTTCCTGTTATTTATTAATTTAAACAATAAGTTGTGATATATCGTTGGCGTCACAAAAGCAAAATAACGTAATTCAGAAATAAGATATGACCATTGCTGGTTAATTGAACAGCTCATTACACTCCATTAACACGATGTTGTAATTCAGCACACTACATAAGGGTGTAATTCTGATGACGCAATTAACCATGAAAGACAAAATTGGCTACGGGCTGGGTGACACCGCCTGCGGCTTCGTCTGGCAGGCCACGATGTTCCTGCTGGCCTACTTCTACACCGACGTCTTCGGCCTGTCGGCGGGCATTATGGGCACGCTGTTTCTGGTCTCCCGCGTGCTCGACGCCGTCACCGACCCGCTGATGGGGCTGCTGGTAGACCGCACCCGCACGCGGCACGGCCAGTTCCGCCCGTTCCTGCTGTGGGGCGCCATTCCGTTCGGCATCGTCTGCGTGCTGACCTTCTACACGCCGGATTTCTCCGTGCAGGGCAAAATCATCTATGCCTGCGTGACCTACATTCTCCTGACCCTGGTCTACACCTTCGTTAACGTGCCCTACTGCGCCATGCCCGGCGTCATCACCGCCGACCCGAAAGAGCGCCACGCCCTGCAGTCCTGGCGCTTCTTCCTGGCTGCGGCGGGCTCGCTCGCCATCAGCGGCATCGCGCTGCCGCTGGTCAGCATCATCGGCAAAGGGAACGAACAGGTGGGCTATTTTGGCGCCATGTGCGTGCTCGGGCTGAGCGGCGTGGTGCTGCTTTACGTCTGCTTCTTTACCACCAAAGAGCGCTACACCTTTGAGGTGCAGCCGGGCTCGTCGGTGGCGAAAGATCTCAGGCTGCTGCTCGTCAACGGCCAGTGGCGCATCATGTGCGCGTTCAAGATGATGGCGACCTGCTCCAACGTGGTGCGCGGCGGGGCGACGCTCTACTTCGTGAAATACGTGATGGATCACCCGGAGATGGCGACCCAGTTCTTACTCTACGGCAGCCTCGCCACCATGTTCGGCTCGCTCTGCTCTTCCCGCCTGCTGGGCCGCTTCGACCGCGTCACCGCCTTCAAGTGGATCATCGTCGCCTACTCGCTGATTAGTCTGCTGATTTTCGTTACCCCGGCCGAGCATATCGCGCTGATTTTTGCCCTCAACATTCTGTTCCTGTTCGTCTTCAACACCACCACGCCGCTGCAGTGGCTGATGGCCTCTGACGTAGTGGACTACGAGGAGAGCCGCAGCGGTCGCCGCCTCGATGGGCTGGTGTTCTCCACCTACCTGTTCAGCCTGAAGATTGGCCTGGCGATTGGCGGGGCGGTGGTGGGCTGGATCCTGGCGTATGTGAACTACTCCGCCAGCAGCAGCGTGCAGCCGGTCGAGGTGCTCACCACCATCAAAATTCTTTTCTGCGTGGTGCCGGTGGTGCTCTACGCGGGCATGTTCATCATGCTGTCGTTCTACAAGCTCACCGACGCCCGCGTGGAGGCCATCAGCCAGCAGCTGATCAAACACCGCGCGGCGCAGGGCGAGGCCGTTCCCGACGCAGCGACAGCCGCATCCCATTAACCGGAGGCAATATGGAAATCACCAACCCGATACTCACCGGCTTTAACCCGGACCCGTCCCTGTGCCGCCAGGGCGAGGACTACTACATCGCCACCTCGACCTTCGAGTGGTTCCCCGGCGTGCGCATCTACCACTCCCGCGACCTGAAAAACTGGTCGCTGGTCAGCACCCCGCTGGACCGCGTGTCGATGCTGGACATGAAGGGCAACCCGGACTCCGGCGGCATCTGGGCGCCGTGCCTGAGCTACGCCGACGGCAGGTTCTGGCTGCTTTACACCGACGTGAAGATTGTCGACTCGCCGTGGAAAAACGGCCGCAACTTCCTCGTTACCGCGCCCTCCATCGAGGGGCCGTGGAGCGAGCCGATCCCGATGGGCAACGGCGGGTTCGACCCGTCCCTGTTCCACGACGACGATGGCCGCAAATACTATATCTACCGCCCGTGGGGGCCGCGCCACCACAGCAACCCGCACAACACCATCGTGATGCAGGCGTTTGACCCGCAGACCGGCACCCTCTCGCCCGAGCGCAAAACGCTGTTTACCGGCACGCCGCTCTGCTACACCGAAGGCGCGCACCTGTATCGCCACGCGGGATGGTATTACCTGATGGTCGCCGAGGGCGGCACCAGCTACGAGCACGCCGTCGTGGTGCTGCGTTCCAAAAATATCGACGGGCCGTACGAGCTGCACCCGGACGTAACGATGATGACCAGCTGGCACCTGCCGGAGAACCCGCTGCAGAAGAGCGGCCACGGCTCGCTGCTGCAGATCCACACCGGAGAGTGGTACATGGCCTACCTCACCAGCCGCCCGCTGCGCCTGCCCGGCGTGCCGCTGCTGGCCGCTGGCGGGCGCGGCTACTGCCCGCTGGGGCGCGAGACCGGAATCGCCCGCATTGATTGGCGCGACGGCTGGCCGTACGTGGAAGGCGGCAAGCATGCGCAGCTGACCGTGCCCGGCCCGCAGATGGCCGAGCAGCCCGCTACCGTTCAGACGACCTGGCGGGACGATTTCGACGCCAGTTCGCTCGACCCGGAACTGCAGACCCTGCGCATTCCGTTCGACGACACCCTCGGCTCGCTCACCGCGCGCCCGGGCTATTTACGGCTCTACGGCAACGACTCGCTCAACTCGACCTTTACCCAGTCGACCGTGGCGCGCCGCTGGCAGCACTTCACCTTCCGGGCCGAGACGCGGATGCAGTTTTCGCCGGTCCACTTCCAGCAGAGCGCGGGGCTGACCTGCTACTACAACAGCAAAAACTGGAGCTACTGCTTTGTGGACTACGAGGAGGGGCAGGGCAGAACGATTAAGGTTATCCAGCTCGACCACAACGTACCGTCGTGGCCGCTGCACGAGCGGCCGATTCCGGTGCCGGAGAGCGCGGAGAGCGTCTGGCTGCGGGTAGATGTGGATACGCTGGTCTACCGCTACAGCTACTCGTTCGACGGCGATACGTGGCACACCGTGCCGGTAACGTATGAGGCGTGGAAGCTGTCGGACGACTACATCGGCGGGCGCGGCTTCTTCACCGGCGCGTTTGTGGGGCTGCACTGCGAGGACATCAGCGGCGACGGCTGCCACGCGGACTTCGACTACTTCACCTACGAGCCGGTTTAACGGCTCAGGCCGGGTAGCCCAGCGCGCGTGAGAGCTCGAGCCCGGCCTGCTGAAGCTGTTCGCGGAAATTAGCCAGCTCTGCGTCGTCCACGCGGGAGGTCAGCGTCGACAGGCTCAGGGCGGCAATCACGCGGGACTCATGGTTCCACACCGGCACCGCCACGCAGCGCACGCCCTGCTCGTTCTCTTCGCGGTCCAGGGCAAAACCCTGCTCGCGGGTCTGCGCCAGGGCGCTAATTAAGGCTTCGCGAGACGCGAGGGTGGCGGGCGTAAAGGTGGTGTACTGATAGCCCTCCAGCAGGTCGTTCAGCTCGGTCTCGCCCAGCCAGGCAATCAGCACCTTGCCGATGGCGGTGGCGTGAACCGGCAGGCGGCGGCCGATGCGCGAATAGGCGATGGCGGCCAGCTTGCCTTCAATCTTCTCGATATAGACCCCTTCACGCCCGTCCAGGATCCCCAGATGGGTGGTCTGCCCGGTCCGCTGGGACAGCTCCGTCAGCCAGCCTTTCGCCTTTTGACGAATATCGATGGAGCCCACGACGAAATGACCGCGCTCGACCAGCTTCATGCCGAGGCGATACTTACCGTTCTCCGGGTTCTGATCGATATAGCCGTGAAGCTGCAGGGTTTTCAGCAGCGAGTGGAGGGTACTCTTGCTCAGCCCCATCAGTTTGCTGATGTCGGTGATCTTAAGCTCGGTGGCCTGCTCGTTGAACAGGTCGAGGATCTGCAACGCACGTTCAACAGACTGAATAATCGGCATAATGCTGGCATGTCCACGCTGGAATTAAGGCGAAAACGTACCTTTTTCGGGGTGAAAAATCAATGAAATGGCGCCGATGTTCTCCCTCTGCCCGTGGGAGAGGGGCTGCCTGATTTGCCCGGCGGCGCTACGCTTGCACGGGCCTACGGGTTGTGTAGGCCGGGTAAGCGCAGTGCCACCCGGCAACAAAGGCGGCTACATTATTGTTAGCGGGGGGCATCAATTATTATCCCGGGCGGCAACAGACTGGATTTTCCAGACCCCATCTTCTTTAACCATGCAATCAATGACTGTGTGCTGGGTCTTTTTGCCAAACGTGATATTCACGTTTACACAGACCGGGTCTGAAACATACGAATCAATAGCCACATTCTCAGCCCAGTCCTCGCCGATATACTGCGATTTCATAAAAAAATCAGCCTCGTAAAATTCAGCGTCGGCATAACGGGGATCGTCTGCATGACGTAATTTTTTCATGGTGCTGGCCGTAACGAACTTATCGATTTCATTTCCCTCTTGGATGGGATAACGATCGTTGTTCACCTGTTTGACGTACCAGCGATTGAATTCAAGGGCGCGCTGCATCGGTATCTGAAAATCTTCGGCCCCCAATGCGGCTGTGCTGAATAACACAATTAAGATGAGCTTATTCATATTAATAATGCCTGTATAAGGTTACGGCTGGCTGGAGCTGGCGATAGGTTGGCCCCGGGTACAGTGTTCTCTGTTTAAAATCTGAATACCAGGTTCCAGCGCCATCATAAATACAGACATGCCCGTACTGATTCGGGCCGGGCAAGGCATCAATCACCGCGATATCCCCCTCTATGGGGGTGCCATAGACTTTTGTGAACCCTGCATTTTCAAGAGAACGCCAGAAATCCTTAGCGTTTGCCCCTTCGATTTTAAGCCCTCCGGCTCGAATGGCGGCGGCGATTGCTCGAGCGCAATAGTGTCCAGTATGGGTTAGTGCGTGGCTACGGGCGTATGACACAGCTTCATGTTTATTCCATGACATAAACAATCCTTATTAATGAAATGCAGCAATAAGGAAATATTACGCCGATAATATAAGGTGTTTTGTAATTGATAATGACCTGATATTAACCATTATCTACTCAGTAAATAATGGTTAATAAAAAGATAAATACCTATTATGGTTAATGCGTATCTGAGAAAGCGTCAGTAAAATGAATTTTTCTGCCTGACGATAACGCTGTTGTCATTTTTAGTGTTTTCTCCCTCTCCCTGTGGGAGAGGGCCGGGGTGAGGGCACCAGACCGCAGAGGACTCAACCCCCAAGCGTCGCCACCATCACCGCCTTAATCGTATGCATCCGGTTTTCCGCCTGGTCAAACACGATGCTCGCCGCCGACTCAAACACCTCGTCCGTCACCTCCATCCCGCCGTGCAGGTCGAACTCTTTCGCCATCTGCTTGCCGAGCGTGGTCTGGTCGTCATGGAACGCGGGCAGACAGTGCAGGAACTTCACGTTCGGGTTGCCGGTGAGCGCCATCATCTGCGCGTTCACCTGATACCCGCGCAGCAGCGCAATCCGCTCCGCCCACTTCTCTTTGGCTTCACCCATCGACACCCACACGTCGGTATAGATAAAGTCCGCGCCCTTCACGCCCGCCGCCACGTCTTCCGTCAGGGTAATTTTCCCGCCGTGCTTCTCCGCCAGCGCGCTGCACTCCGCCACCAGGCTCTCTTCCGGCCAGCAGGCCTTCGGGGCCACCAGGCGCAGATCCAGCCCGGTCAGCGCTGCCGCTTCCAGCATTGAGTTGCCCATGTTGTTGCGCGCGTCGCCCGCGTAGACCAGCGTCATCTCGTTAAACGCCTTGCCCGGCAGGTGCTCCTGCATGGTCAGCAGATCCGCCAGCAGCTGCGTCGGGTGGAACTCGTTGGTCAGCCCGTTCCACACCGGCACGCCCGCGTACTGCGCCAGCGTTTCGACCACTTCCTGGCCGTGGCCGCGATACTGAATGCCATCGTACATTCGTCCGAGCACGCGCGCGGTGTCCTTAATTGACTCTTTATGCCCAATCTGGCTGCCGCTCGGCCCTAAATAGGTGACGCGCGCGCCCTGGTCAAATGCGGCAACTTCGAAAGAGCAACGTGTACGGGTCGAGTCTTTTTCGAAGATGAGCGCGATATTTTTACCGGTAAGCTTCTGTACTTCCTTGCCATTTTTTTTATCGGCTTTGAGCTGTGCGGCAAGGGTCAGCAGAGAAGTGAACTGTGCAGGGGTAAAGTCGAGCAGTTTCAGAAAGTGTTTCTTGTATAAATCGGACATTTTATCCTCACATGGCGAACGCCACTTATTGAATTAAAATTCACTTTATATGTGTAATTATTCATTTGCAACCCCGTTTCACAAATCTTTCCAACAAAGGTGGAGGCAAACCCGTCCGTGTGTGAAAATAGAAGTATCTGCCGCACTTTAAAGAGGATTGAGCCATGGCAAACCCGGAACACCTGGAAGAGCAACGCGAAGAGACGCGTCTGATTATTGAAGAACTGCTGGAAGACGGTAGCGATCCGGACGCGCTCTACACCATCGAGCACCATTTCTCTGCGGATGATTTCGACGCGCTGGAAAAAATGGCCGTAGAAGCCTTCAAGCTGGGTTACGAAGTGACCGAGCCGGAAGAGCTGGAAGTGGAAGAGGGCGACACCGTTATCTGCTGTGACATCCTGAGCGAAGGCGCGCTGAAGGCGGAGCTTATCGACGCGCAGGTAGAACAGCTGATGAACCTGGCCGAGAAGTTTGACGTGGAATACGACGGCTGGGGAACCTACTTCGAAGATCCGAACGGTGAAGACGGCGAGGAAGGCGACGACGAAGATTACGTCGACGAAGACGACGACGGCGTGCGTCACTAAGCGTTTCAGGCGGTGGCGCGCGCCACCGCTTTTTCAAGGCAGAACCATGGATTACCCGCAGATACTCGCCCCCGTACTCAACTTCCTCCAGTGCCCGACCCCGCAAGCATGGATTGATAAAGCCCGCGACCCGGCGAACCTGCCGCTGCTGCTCACCGACCACATGGTGTGCGAGCTCAAGGCCGCCCAGACCGCGCTGCTGCTGGTGCGTAAATACGTCGCCGACGAAAGCGGTGCCGACGCGCTGCTCGACTGGCTCAAGCCCTACGAACAGTTCACCTTCCGCGACGGCCCGGAGCCGGACTTCATCGCCCTGCACAGGCAGATTGGCAAAAGTGTGATGCCCAAAACCGACGACCCGTGGGGCCAGGCGCTCATCGACAGCATGGTGCTGCTGATCAAAGAGGAGCTTCACCACTTCTGGCAGGTGCGCGAGGCGATGCTGGCCCGCGACATTCCGTACGTCAAAATCACCGCCAGCCGCTACGCCAAAGGGATGCTGAAGGAAGTACGCACCCACGAGCCGCTGACGCTGATCGACAAGCTCATCTGCGGCGCCTACATCGAAGCCCGCTCCTGCGAACGCTTCGCCGCGCTGGCCCCGTTCCTCGACGACGACCTGCAGAAGTTCTATCTCTCGCTGCTGCGCTCGGAAGCGCGCCACTATCAGGACTACCTGACGCTCGCCCGGCAGGTGAGCGACGACGATATCTCACCCCGCATACAGCATTTTGGCGAAATTGAAGCCACACTTATCTCGACACCGGACCACGAGTTTCGCTTCCACAGCGGCGTGCCGGTGTAAACCGGCATAATTCAAGGATAAGGATGCGAGATGAATAAAACGTGGACCCGTACCGTGATGGTTGTTGTGGTGGCCGCCGCCGTGGCGTTCTGGGTGTTCTTCGACAGGCAGCGCTCTCCGGAACGGCAGATGGATTCCGCCCTTAACGCGATGCCCGCCTGGCAGGTAATTAAGGAGCAGGAGCCCGCGCTGCATCAGCGCATCCTCGACCAGATGGCCGCCCTGCAAAAAGCGGGCGAGCCGGAGCAGCAGATTATCGACACCATTCAGCCGCAGATCCTGCATCTGCAGATGACGCGCCTGCAAAACGCCCCGGACGCCAACGTGGTGAACTACATGACCATCAACATGGAGCAGACCGCCGCCATCCAGAAGGTGAGCGACGACGCCTGCTTCCGCTTCCTCTACCCGACTGTGAAGGGCGGCGTGAACCCGATGCGCATGCTGGATAAAGACCTGATGGCGCGGCGCATGCAGGCCGACGCCGACATGATGCGCGCGGCCTACGGCAAAAACCGCCACACCGTGACCCCGGCCGAACGCGAGGCGGCAGTTGAGGATGTGCGACCGATTATGAAGGCACTTGCCGATAAGTACGGCGAGGACATCCAGCTGCTGCAGATGCCGGAGAAGGCGGTGGGCAAAGAGAAGCTCTCCTGCGATATGGTGCAGGAGATGTGGGCGAAGGTGCTGGCGCTGCCGGAGCAGAAGGCAGCGAGGGTGATTCGGCTGGCGGTGTCTGAGCTGGAGTGACAAAGGGCGCTGGTTTTTTGGGCACTTAGCGCGGGTTTCGCGCGTCGTCGCTTGCATGGCGGCGCGCGACAGGTATAATCCACAACGTTTCCGCATCCCCTTCAGTGCCGAAGTGGCGAAATCGGTAGACGCAGTTGATTCAAAATCAACCGTAGAAATACGTGCCGGTTCGAGTCCGGCCTTCGGCACCATCGGAACATCAATAGACGTCAACGGACGTCTTTTTTTGTGCCTGAAATCCAGTATCCGCAAGGCTTTTCTCGCTTTTCACTTAACCTAAGTCAACCTGATTCAATCTACATCAACTTACTGAAGTGGGTACAACTGCGGGTATATCCCGGTTCGATAATGTTTGTACCCACACAGAACCCTTGAAAGGATACTCATCATGGCTCTGAGTGATGTGAAGGTTCGTTCGGCTAAGCCTGAAGCAAAAGCCTATAAGCTTACTGATGGTGACGGTATGGTATTGCTGGTTCACCCTAACGGCTCAAAATACTGGCGGCTACGTTATCGCTTCGGTGGTAAAGAGAAGATGCTGGCGCTTGGGAAATACCCTGAGGTTTCGCTGGCGGATGCCAGAGCACGCAGGGATGAAGCCCGTAAGCTGTTAGCTAATGGTGTCGATCCCAGTGAGAATAAGAAAGCCGTTAAAGTAGAGCAGGAACAAGAGGCGATAACGTTTGAGGTGGTTGCCAGAGACTGGCACGCCAGTAATCAGAAATGGTCGGCATTGCATAGCGCTCGTGTGTTGAAAAGTCTTGAAGATAATCTCTTTGCTACCATCGGTAAGCGGAACATTGCGGAGCTCAAGACTCGGGATCTTCTTGTACCCATTAAAGCTGTCGAGTCATCCGGGCGACTTGAAGTCGCCGCCCGTTTACAGCAGCGCACTACCGCGATTATGCGATTTGCTGTGCAGAGCGGCCTAATCGATAATAACCCCGCGCAAGAAATTGCCGGTGCGGTTGCTACGGCGAAAAGACAGCAGCGTGCTGCATTGGAACTTAACCGCATTCCTGAATTACTTCACCGCATCGATCACTACTCTGGCAGACCGTTAACCCGACTGGCTGTCGAACTCACGTTACTAGTTTTCATCCGTTCAAGCGAACTGCGTTTTGCTCGCTGGTCTGAAGTAGATTTTGAAACGGCTATGTGGACGATTCCTGGTGAGCGTGAACCGCTAGAAGGTGTTAAGCATTCTCAGCGTGGTTCAAAGATGCGAACACCTCATCTTGTTCCTTTGTCGCGGCAGGCTCTAGCCATTTTGGAAAAGATCAAAAGCATGAATGAGAATCGAGAGCTGATTTTTGTGGGCGATCACGATCCGCGTAAGCCGATGAGTGAGAATACGGTTAACAAGGCTCTGCGAGTGATGGGCTATGACACGAAAACGGAAGTGTGTGGACATGGTTTCAGAACGATGGCGTGTAGTTCGTTGATTGAGTCGGGGCTGTGGTCTAGAGATGCGGTAGAGCGGCAGATGAGTCATCAGGAACGCAACTCTGTTCGGGCGGCTTATATTCATATGGCGGAGCATATAGGGGAGCGTAGGCTAATGTTGCAGTGGTGGGCTGATTATCTGGATGCGAATCGGGAGAAGGGGGTAAACCCATTCGATTTTGCGAAACGTTGTTGAATTATTTGGATATTCATTTTCATGGGACAATGAGAGCTTTTTGGACAGGCCCACGCTCGTAGACAAATTCTGTCCTCACGACGAGGCCTATTCAAAGGCCTCCGGACTGACGCCGCCGAGATGACTGTGGCGCCGGGACCGGGTTATGCAGCCACGCATAGAACCCGGCCCGGGCGACATTCAGTACCCG
>NZ_JUMS01000090.1:0-226 GCF_001059415.1 Enterobacter sp. 940_PEND | reverse complement strand
CCGACCCCCTCCGTGTAAAGGAGATGCTCTACCAACTGAGCTAATCACCCACTCTGTACTGCCGATATGCGTTAAGTGGTGGGTCGTGCAGGATGACTCGGCTTCGCCTCGCCCTACGGGCCGTTGCTGACGCAACGTTATCCTTCACGTTTTACTACTACTTCCACCTGACTTAGTGGTGGGTCGTGCAGGATTCGAACCTGCGACCAATTGATTAAAAGTCAAC
>NZ_JUMS01000089.1:0-6173 GCF_001059415.1 Enterobacter sp. 940_PEND | reverse complement strand
TGCTCAGGCCGAGATCCGCCGTCTCCAGAAAGAGCTGAAACGGGTTACCGGTAATGCTGTCAACCTGTTGATGACTATTTTAATCTGTAGTCATTCAATCCTTGTAACATCAGGATGATCCTGGTGTCAGTGAAAATACGAAATCAACACGTTGGTATCATTACCCACCTGTGAACTGACGTCGGCATTTTGAATCTCACTTCGGCGTGCCCCCTCCGAATGGCGCAAAACATTTCGTGGTATGGCATGATAGCACCCGAAGAGAGTCAATTCAGGGTGGTAAATGTGAAACCAGTAACGCTATACGATGTCGCAGAGTATGCCGGTGTCTCTTATCAGACCGTTTCCCGCGTGGTGAACCAGGCCAGCCACGTCTCTGCGAAAACGCGGGAAAAGGTGGAAGCGGCGATGGCGCAGCTGAACTACATTCCCAACCGCGTGGCACAACAACTGGCGGGGAAACAGTCGTTGCTGATTGGCGTTGCTACCTCCAGTCTGGCCCTGCACGCGCCGTCGCAAATTGTCGCGGCGATTAAATCTCGCGCCGATCAACTGGGTGCCAGCGTGGTGGTGTCGATGGTAGAACGAAGCGGCGTCGAAGCCTGTAAAGCGGCGGTGCACAATCTTCTCGCGCAACGCGTCAGTGGGCTGATCATTAACTATCCGCTGGATGACCAGGATGCCATTGCTGTGGAAGCTGCCTGCGCTAATGTTCCGGCGTTATTTCTTGATGTCTCTGACCAGACTCCCATCAACAGTATTATTTTCTCCCATGAAGACGGTACGCGACTGGGCGTGGAGCATCTGGTCGCATTGGGTCACCAGCAAATCGCGCTGTTAGCGGGCCCATTAAGTTCTGTCTCGGCGCGTCTGCGTCTGGCGGGCTGGCATAAATATCTCACTCGCAATCAAATTCATCCGATAGCGGAACGGGAAGGCGACTGGAGTGCCATGTCCGGTTTTCAACAAACCATGCAAATGCTAAATGAGGGCATCGTTCCCACTGCGATGCTGGTTGCCAACGATCAGATGGCGCTGGGCGCAATGCGCGCCATTACCGAGTCCGGGTTGCGCGTTGGTGCGGATATCTCGGTAGTGGGATACGACGATACCGAAGACAGCTCGTGTTATATCCCGCCGTTAACCACCATCAAACAGGATTTTCGCCTGCTGGGGCAAACCAGCGTGGACCGCTTGCTGAAACTCTCTCAGGGCCAGGCGGTGAAGAGCAATCAGCTGTTGCCCGTCTCACTGGTGAAAAGAAAAACCACCCTGGCGCCCAATACGCAAACCACCTCTCCCCGCACGTTGGCAGATTCCTTAATGCAGCTGGCACGACAAGTTTCCCGACTTGAAAGCGGGCAGTGAGCGCAACGCAATTAATGTGAGTCAGCTCACTCATTAGGCACCCCAGGCTTTACACTCTATGTGTCCGGCTCGTATGTTATGCGAAAATGTGAGCGGATAGCAATTCACGCAGGATACAACTATGACAATGATTACGGATTCACTGGCCGTCGTATTACAACGTCGTGACTGGGAAAACCCTGGCGTTACCCAACTTAATCGCCTTGCGGCACATCCCCCTTTCGCCAGCTGGCGTAATAGCGAAGAGGCTCGCACCGATCGCCCTTCCCAAGAGTCGCGCAGCCTGAATGGTGAATGGCGCTTTGCCTGGTTTCCGGCACCAGAAGCGGTACCAGAAAGCTGGCTGGAGCGCGATCTTCCTGACGCCGATACTGTCATCGTCCCCTCAAACTGGCAGATGCACGGTTACGATGCGCCTATCTACACCAACGTGACCTATCCCATTGCGGTCAATCCGCCGTATGTTCCCACGGAGAATCCGACGGGTTGTTACTCGCTCACATTTAATGTTGATGAAAGCTGGCTACAGGAAGGCCAGACGCGAATTATTTTTGATGGTGTTAACTCGGCGTTTCATTTGTGGTGCAACGGGCGCTGGGTCGGTTACGGACAGGACAGTCGTTTGCCGTCTGAATTTGACCTGAGCGCATTTTTACACGCCGGAGAAAACCGCCTCGCGGTGATGGTGCTGCGCTGGAGTGACGGCAGTTATCTGGAAGATCAGGATATGTGGCGGATGAGCGGCATTTTCCGTGACGTCTCGTTGCTGCATAAACCGAGCACGCAAATCAGCGATTTCCATGTAGCCACTCACTTTAATGATGATTTCAGCCGCGCTGTACTGGAGGCAGACGTTCAGATGTACGGCGAGCTGCGCGATGAGCTGCGGGTGACGGTTTCTTTGTGGCAGGGTGAAACGCAGGTCGCCAGCGGCACCGCGCCTTTCGGCGGTGAAATTATCGATGAGCGTGGTGGTTATGCCGATCACGTCACCCTACGTCTGAACGTCGAAAACCCGAAACTGTGGAGCGCCGAAATCCCGAATCTCTATCGTGCGGTGGTTGAACTGCACACCGCCGACGGCACGCTGATTGAAGCAGAAGCCTGCGATGTCGGTTTCCGCGAGGTGCGGATTGAAAATGGTCTGCTGCTGCTGAACGGCAAGCCGTTGCTGATTCGCGGCGTTAACCGTCACGAGCATCATCCTCTGCATGGTCAGGTCATGGATGAGCAGACGATGGTGCAGGATATCCTGCTGATGAAGCAGAACAACTTTAACGCCGTGCGCTGTTCGCATTATCCGAACCATCCGCTGTGGTACACGCTGTGCGACCACTACGGCCTGTATGTGGTGGATGAAGCCAACATTGAAACCCACGGCATGGTGCCAATGAATCGTCTGACCGATGATCCGCGCTGGCTACCCGCGATGAGCGAACGCGTAACGCGAATGGTGCAGCGCGATCGTAATCACCCGAGTGTGATCATCTGGTCGCTGGGGAATGAATCAGGCCACGGCGCTAATCACGACGCACTCTATCGCTGGATCAAATCTGTCGATCCTTCCCGCCCGGTACAGTATGAAGGCGGCGGAGCCGACACCTTCGCAACCGATATTATTTGCCCGATGTACGCGCGCGTGGATGAAGACCAGCCCTTCCCGGCTGTGCCGAAATGGTCCATCAAAAAATGGCTTTCGTTGCCTGGAGAGACGCGCCCGCTGATCCTTTGCGAATACGCCCACGCGATGGGTAACAGTCTTGGCGGCTTCGCTAAATACTGGCAGGCGTTTCGTCAGTACCCCCGTTTACAGGGCGGCTTCGTCTGGGACTGGGTGGATCAGTCGCTGATTAAATATGATGAAAATGGCAATCCGTGGTCGGCTTACGGCGGTGATTTTGGCGATAAGCCGAATGATCGCCAGTTCTGCATGAACGGTCTGGTCTTTGCCGACCGCACGCCGCATCCGGCGCTGACGGAAGCAAAACACCAGCAGCAGTTTTTCCAGTTCAGTTTATCCGGGCGAACCATCGAAGTGACCAGCGAATACCTGTTCCGTCATAGCGATAACGAGCTCCTGCACTGGATGGTGGCGCTGGATGGCAAGCCGCTGGCAAGCGGTGAAGTGCCTCTGGATGTCGCTCCACAAGGTAAACAGTTGATTGAACTGCCTGAACTACCGCAGCCGAAGAGCGCCGGACAACTCTGGCTAACGGTTCACGTAGTGCAACCGAACGCGACCACATGGTCAGCAGCCGGACACATCAGCGCCTGGCAGCAGTGGCGTCTGGCGGAAAACCTCAGCGTGACACTCCCCTCCGCGCCCCACGCCATCCCGCAACTGACCACCAGCGAAACGGATTTTTGCATCGAGCTGGATAATAAGCGTTGGCAATTTAACCGCCAGTCAGGCTTTCTTTCACAGATGTGGATTGGCGATAAAAAACAACTGCTGACGCCGCTGCGCGATCAGTTCACCCGCGCACCGCTGGATAACGACATTGGCGTAAGTGAAGCGACCCGCATTGACCCTAACGCCTGGGTCGAACGCTGGAAGGCGGCGGGCCATTACCAGGCCGAAGCAGCGTTGTTGCAGTGCACGGCAGATACGCTTGCCGACGCGGTGCTGATTACCACGGTCCACGCGTGGCAGCATCAGGGGAAAACCTCATTTATCAGCCGGAAAACCTACCGGATTGATGGAAGTGGTCAAATGGCGATTACCGTTGATGTTGAAGTGGCGAGCAATACGCCACATCCGGCGCGGATTGGCCTGACCTGCCAGCTGGCGCAGGTAGCAGAGCGGGTAAACTGGCTCGGATTAGGGCCGCAAGAAAACTATCCCGACCGCCTTACTGCGGCCTGTTTTGACCGCTGGGATCTGCCATTGTCAGACATGTATACCCCGTACGTCTTCCCGAGCGAAAACGGTCTGCGCTGCGGGACGCGCGAATTGAATTATGGCCCACACCAGTGGCGCGGCGACTTCCAGTTCAACATCAGCCGCTACAGTCAACAGCAACTGATGGAAACCAGCCATCGCCATCTGCTGCACGCGGAAGAAGGCACATGGCTGAATATCGACGGTTTCCATATGGGGATTGGTGGCGACGACTCCTGGAGCCCGTCAGTGTCGGCGGAATTCCACCTTAGCGCTGGTAGCTACCATTACCAGTTGCTCTGGTGTCAAAAATAATAATAACCGGGCAGGCCATGTCTGCCCGTATTTCGCGTAAGGAAATCCATTATGTACTATTTAAAAAACACAAACTTTTGGATGTTCGGTTTATTCTTTTTCTTTTACTTTTTTATCATGGGAGCCTACTTCCCGTTTTTCCCGATTTGGCTACATGACATCAACCATATCAGCAAAAGTGATACGGGTATTATTTTTGCCGCTATTTCTCTGTTCTCGCTATTATTCCAACCGCTGTTTGGTCTGCTTTCTGACAAACTCGGGCTGCGCAAATACCTGCTGTGGATTATTACCGGCATGTTAGTGATGTTTGCGCCGTTCTTTATTTTTATCTTCGGGCCACTGTTACAATACAACATTTTAGTAGGATCGATTGTTGGTGGTATTTATCTAGGCTTTTGTTTTAACGCCGGTGCGCCAGCAGTAGAGGCATTTATCGAGAAAGTCAGCCGTCGCAGTAATTTCGAATATGGTCGCGCGCGGATGTTTGGCTGTGTTGGCTGGGCGCTGTGTGCCTCGATTGTCGGCATCATGTTCACCATCAATAATCAGTTTGTTTTCTGGCTGGGTTCTGGCTGTGCATTCATCCTCGCCGTTTTACTCTTTTTCGCCAAAACGGATGCGCCCTCTTCTGCCACGGTTGCCAATGCGGTAGGTGCCAACCATTCGGCATTTAGCCTTAAGCTGGCGCTGGAACTGTTCAGACAGCCAAAACTGTGGTTTTTGTCACTGTATGTTATTGGCGTTTCCTGCACCTACGATGTTTTTGACCAACAGTTTGCTAATTTCTTTACTTCGTTCTTTGCTACCGGTGAACAGGGTACGCGGGTATTTGGCTACGTAACGACAATGGGCGAATTACTTAACGCCTCGATTATGTTTTTTGCGCCACTGATCATTAATCGCATCGGTGGGAAAAACGCCCTGCTGCTGGCTGGCACTATTATGTCAGTACGTATTATTGGCTCATCGTTCGCTACCTCAGCACTGGAAGTGGTTATTCTGAAAACGCTGCATATGTTTGAAGTACCGTTCCTGCTGGTGGGCTGCTTTAAATATATTACCAGCCAGTTTGAAGTGCGTTTTTCAGCGACGATTTATCTGGTCTGTTTCTGCTTCTTTAAGCAACTGGCGATGATTTTTATGTCTATTCTGGCGGGCAATATGTATGAAAGCATCGGTTTCCAGGGCGCTTACCTGGTGCTGGGTCTGGTGGCGCTGGGCTTCACCTTAATTTCCGTGTTCACGCTTAGCGGCCCCGGCCCACTTTCTCTGCTGCGTCGCCAGGTGAATGAAGTCGCTTAAGAAATTAATGTCGGATACGGCGCGAGCGCCTTATCCGACCAACTTATCAGGACGGAATGTTAAAAATGAACATGTCGATGACAGAAAAAATAAAAGCAGGCAAGCTATTTACCGATATGTGCGAAGGCTTACCTGAAAAAAGACTTCGTGGGAAAACATTAATGTATGAGTTCAATCACTCGCATCCATCAGAAGTTGAAAAAAGGGTAATGACTCCAACTTATTGATAGTGTTTTATGTTCAGATAATGCCCAATGACTTTGTC
Organism: Enterobacter sp. 940_PEND; assembly: GCF_001059415.1. Lineage (NCBI taxonomy): Bacteria > Pseudomonadati > Pseudomonadota > Gammaproteobacteria > Enterobacterales > Enterobacteriaceae > Enterobacter > Enterobacter sp. 940_PEND. The sequence continues at coordinate 39 of NZ_JUMS01000089.1, read as the reverse complement.
ATGCAGCTCCACCGATTTTGAGAACGACAGTGACTTCCT
>NZ_JUMS01000088.1:0-68108 GCF_001059415.1 Enterobacter sp. 940_PEND | reverse complement strand
AACCCGCTACGGGGGAGACTTACCCGAAATCTGATTTATTCAACAAAGCCATATGATGGATAAAATATGGTGAATATAGAGAATTTATCATTATTTCTTATCGTGGTTTTATTGCTGGTTGTTGTAATTATGGATCTGTTCAGTTCTCGTTATTTCAAAAAACACGAGGCTGATTATAATCAGTTACTTTCAGACTATCGGCGCAAGGGATATGATCTGGATCTTGTAACTAACTATGCTACCTTTTTTGGTTCGCTGGCCAATTATCAAAAAATAATCTGGTTTGTCCGCCTTTATAAAGGCGTTGAAATGAAATTCACGCGTGAAAGGCTTGTTCAGGAAGATGCTTATAAATATGTACAGTCGTTACCTGAAGAAAGAATTGGTTGGATGCTAAAATTACATCGCCGTTATAAGTTACAGGCGTTAATATTCACTCTATGGCTCATTGTTGGATTATATTTTATTACCTTCATTAAATAGTTTTTGATATTCAATTTCTCAAACGCCGCCGTTCTCGCACCGAGAGCGGCAGCGTTTGAGCGCTAATCATACCAGCAGGAATACGCCATGCGATTCACGATTATTTCTACGAAACCCGGTCATCAGCCGCCGCAAAGCAGCTGTGATTTTTACGCCCCGGGCGGCACCATTGGGCGCGGTACGGATAACAATCTGGTGTTGCCGGACAATGACCGCACCATCTCTCGTCTGCAGGCGATTGTTCACGTTGACGCCCAGGGCGAATGCCGTGTGACCAACCGCGGCAGCGTCACCCGCGTGGTATTAAATGACATTCCGCTGGAGCGAGGGCGTCAGGTTGAGCTGCAGGATGGCGACATTCTCGGAATTGATGACTACCGTATCGAAGTGTCCGAACTGATCCACGATACGCAGCCCGTGAGCCGTATGGCGGCCAGCATGCATCAGCAGGCGCGTCCGGCAGCCGCACCCGCGCCCGCTGCGCAACCGAAGCCGGCGAGCGCCGCACCGCGCGGGAAGGCCGAGCCAACCGCCGTGCCAACGGAGATCTGGGATAGCCTGATGCAGGAGTTCTCCATCTCCGACAGCATCTCCAGCAACCGTACAAAACCGCAGCCTGCTGCATCGCACGATCCGTTCTCCCAGCCTTCGGCCCCGGAGCGTAACGCTGAAGATCCGCTGGCGATGTTCAACGACAGCGATCCAAAGCTCGAGCGTAAGAACGTTGACCCGGACACGCTGTTCAGCGACGAAGCGTTGTTCAAAAAAGAGAGTATTTTTGACGACGTTACCCCGTCAACGCTGGTGCCGCCGGGCGAGACGACCCCCGCTAAGCAAGAAGACGAGGCGACGGACGAACTCGATCCGCTGGCCCTGTTTGGCGGTAAGGCCAGCGCGCCAGCCGCGCGTAATGACGACCCGCTCGGGCTGATGGGCGGCGCCCCATTAACCCATCCGGATGATATTCTTACCGAAAAGCCTGCGCCAGTGCCGGAACCCGAGCAGGAAGAGGACGTGCTGGCCGATTCTCCGCTGTTCGCCCCTGAGCCGCAGGAAGAACCGCGTGCTGAAGAAGAGCCCGCGCGAACGGATTACGCAGGCTTCACCATGCCTACGCCACAGGCCGTTGCGCGCAGCAGCGCTCAGGCCCCGAAGGGCCGTCTGCGCATCGACCCGGTCAATAACGCCGCCGCCCCAACCGCTACGGCGAACAGCGGTGAGAAGGGCGAAGTGCTGCAGGGCGAGCTGCTGGAGGCGCTGCTGGAAGGCATGGGTCTGAGCGAAATGCAGCCCGTCCCGCAGTTTGACCGGGAAAATATGCGTCAGCTCGGGCAAATCCTCGGTATGTTCTCTCAGGGGACCGTGGCGCTGCTCTCCTCGCGTTCCATTCTCAAGCGTGGCGTGAAGGCCGATATGACCATGGTGCTGGACGATGCCAACAACCCGTTCAAGCTGTTGCCGACCGGCAAAACCGTGCTGATCCAGATGTTCGGCACCCCAATGCCGGGCTTTATGCCGCCGACCAAATCCGTGCGCGACGCGCTTATCGATCTGCAGGCGCACCAGCTGGGCATGATCTCCGGTATCCGCGCCATCATTGCCGCGATGCTGCAGTCCTTTAACCCGGAACAGCTGGAAGAGCAGGCGAAGCAGAACGGGATGACCTCTCGTCTGGCGCTGCCGGGCAGCCGCAAAGCCGCCCTGTGGGACTATTTTGTTCGCAGCTATGGCGAGACGGCGGGCGAGATTGAGGATGACTTCCACACCCTGTTCGGCGAAGCCTTCCTTCATGCGTACGACATGGAGGTGAATCAGTACAAAGACTCACAGAGCGGATCGGAAGACAAATGAATATCGCAACGGCTTCTCTCTCCCGCCAGGGGACGCGCGCCAGCAACCAGGATCAGACGGGAGAAACCATAGGGAAACGTTCAGCCTGCTTTGTCGTCTGCGACGGCATCGCGGGCCTGCCGGGCGGTGAGGTGGCTGCAGAGCTGGCCCGCAACAGCATTATCTCCCGCTTCGATGGCGACAAACATCTTAATGCGCAGCATATCCGCGACTACGTGCAGACGGCGAACCGCACCATCCTCAGCGAACAGCAGGCCGTTCAGGACTATCGCCGGATGGGCACGACGCTGGTCAGCCTGTTCATTGACCGTGATTACGGTCTGGCCTACTGGGCGCACGCCGGAGACAGCCGCCTGTACCTGTTTCGCCGGGGATGGCTGTGGCATGTGACCACCGACCACAGCCTGGTGCAGCAGATGAAAGACGCCGGGCACCAGACCGACGATCTCAACAGCAATCTGCTGTACCTCGCGCTGGGGATTGAAAACGGCGGGCCGGAAGCGAGCTACAGCGACGTGGTGCAGGTTGAAGACGGCGATGCATTCTTACTCTGCACCGACGGGTTCTGGCACGGCGTTAGCGAAGAGCAAATGAAGCAGTCGCTGCATATGGTCAATACGCCGCAGGAGTGGCTGACCTTAATGAACCAAATCATTCAAAAGAATGGCGAACAGGAGGGGAATGCTCAGGATAACTATACTGCCCTGGCGGTATGGATGGGCAACCCTCAGGACACCACTTTGCTGCACACCCTCTCTGACGCAGCACAATTTCTTCCCTGCGGAACTGATTAGACACACAAGGAACGATATGAAACTTTGGCTATCGGGTTTGGCACTTCTGGCGGTCACCTCCACCGCGCAGGCTGAGAATTTCCGCATCGTGCAGTCTCCTGCGCAGAAGCTGGATATCTGGATCGACAACATCAAAGACAACACGCCGCAGAGCTGGTGTAAGCCAGAGGTGGCGCTGCGCATTGTGGCGAATGGTAAGAAAGACGTCTCCGTGCTGGAGAACTTTGTGCCGCGTCTTGGCTCCCTGCTGGAACACCAGTGCAGCAAAGTGAATAAGCTTAGCTGGACGCTCAACGATCCGGCCGGTACCACGCTGGCGCAGGGTACGGCAGGCAAAGCGCAGGACTGGGCGCTGGTGGTGAAACAGGAGCAGGCCGCGCCTGCTGCGACCGTCACCGCAACCCCAGCCAGCGGCGCGCTGCTGCCGCCGGACCAGAACGTGGCTTCCCGCACCGTCGCGGCTGACCGCACGCCGTGGCAGGAATTTACCCTGCAGGACGGCTGCCACCTGCGCACCTTCTGGGAAGGGGGCGCTTCCGCTCCGGCGCTCTTTATTCCGGATTCTGACACCACCCGCTGCGGTAACGGCAGCTGGCTGAGCGGACACACCGTGGTTTCGCAGTCCCGCAACGGCGGACAGAAAGAGATGGCGGTGACCTACATTCATGGCTTCCCGGTGACGGGTCTGAATCAAAGCGCCGATCCTGAAAACGCGCTGATCACCTCCGTCAACAAAGAGCGCATGGTATTCAGCACGCCAGACAGCGACCAGAGCTGGATGATCCTGCCTTACGATAGCGCCCTGAACAGCTGGAAAAGCAACGGCACCGTAGCGGTGGAGATCTCCCGTGAAATTGCCAGCGATGATGCAAAACTGCAGGCGCGTATTGCTGCGGTGAAAAAAAACTGGAGCGCCTGGGTCGCACCCGGCACGCCGCTGAATATCGTGCTGATTGACACCCTGCGTCCTCAGCTGCGCGATCCGGCCGTTGGCGCATGGCGCGCGGCGAATTAAGGAGTGTCTATGAATACGCTCTATCAACACCTGGCGGGCGAGTCGCTCAGCGATGCGCTGGCGCGCCTTGAAGCTGAAATCAAAGCCCGTCCGGCAGATGCCGACCTCCGCGCCGCGTTCGTGCAGTTTTTAACCCTCAGCGGCAACTGGATGCGCGCGCTGACCCAGCTGAAAAGCTGGCTGGCGCTGAAGCCTCAGGCGAAGCCCACCGTCACGCTGCTGGAGCAATCCATTCAGGGCGAACTGCAGCGCGCGCAGGTGATGGCGGGACAGGCGCGTCCGGCTATGCCTGAAACCCAGTGGCCGTGGCTGACGACCCTGGCCTCGGCGCTGAGCGAGGAGGGCGAGCGCGCCCGGGCGCTGCGTCTCGAAGCCCTCGATCGGGCTGAGGCCACCGCCGGCCAGATTATCCTCGAAAACGAGGAGACGCAGGCGTTTGACTGGCTGATGGACGGTGATGCCCGTCTCGGCCCGGTCTGCGAAACCATCGTGAACGGTCGTTATTTCTGGCTGCCGTTCAGCGCCATCGCGGAGATCCTTTTCCAGGCGCCCGCCAGCGTGACCGATCTGGTCTGGCGTCACGCGCTGGTGCGCCTGACCGACGGTACGGAGCAGGTGTGTCAGATCCCGGCGCGTTACCCGTTTGCCGCCGATGCCACTGATGCGGTCAAATTAGGCCGCACCACCGAATGGCAGCCGCTCGACGAAGACGGCACTCTTTACGAAGGCAGGGGCCAGAAGGCCTGGCTGAGCGAGCAAAGCGAATACCCGCTGCTGTCATTAAGCCTCGTGACGTTTGCGACGGATGGAGCCGATGAGTAATCCCGCTGGCGAAGGCGATCTGCTGCGCAGCGGCTGGCAAGCCCGCAGCAGGCAGGAGAAGGTGGGGGCGCGTGACAAAATGCAGCCCTCGCTGCTGGATCGTCTCACCGATAACGACCCGGAAAAAAAACGCGAGTCGGCCAACAGCAATCTGATCACCCACGCCGCCCTGCGCCGCAACGTCCTGCGCGATCTGCAGTGGCTGTTTAACACCATCAACCACGATGCCTCCGGCGACTTGAGCGCCTTGCCGCACGTGAAGCGCTCGGTGGTCAACTTCGGCGTCGCGCCGCTGGCCGGGAAAAGGATGTCGGATATCGAATGGCACGACATTCAGCGCAAGCTCACCGAGGCCATCATCAATTTTGAGCCGCGCATTTTGCCGCAGGGGCTGCAGGTCCGCTGCGTGTCGGATACCTCCTCGCTGGATCTGCACAATGTGCTCTCCATCGAGATCAAAGGGCGTCTGTGGTGTGTGCCGTACCCGCTGGAGTTTCTGTTTCGTACCGATGTCGATCTGGAAAACGGCCATTTTGAACTGAAAGATGCGGGGTAATCATGGAAAGTAAACTGCTCGAATATTACAACCGCGAGCTGGCCTACCTGCGCGAAATGGGGGCCGAGTTTGCCGAACGCTACCCAAAAGTCGCCGGACGGCTGGGCATGCGCGGCATCGAAGTGGCGGACCCGTATACCGAACGTCTGATGGAGGGCTTCGCCTTCCTGACCTCCCGCGTGCAGATGAAAATGGACGCGGAGTTTCCGCGCTTCTCCCAGCGTCTGCTGGAGATGATTGCGCCTAACTATCTCGCGCCCACGCCGTCGATGGCGATCGCGGAGATTGAGCCCGACAGCAGCCGGGGCGATCTGAGCAAGGGCTTCATTGTGCCGCGCGGCACCATGATGGACAGCCTGGCGCTGAAAAAAACCGGCGTGACCTGCAGCTATACCACGGCGCACGAGGTCAACCTGCTGCCGCTGAAAATCGACAAGGTCGAGCTGGGCGGCGTGCCCGCCGATCTGCCGCTGGCGCAGCTGGGGCTGAGCCAGCGGCAGATCGGCAGCGCCTTAAGGATCCGCATCGCCTGCGACGGCCCGCAAAACCTCGGACACCTGGATTTCGACCGCCTGGAATTTTTCCTCGGCGGTCCGGATATTGAAGCGCTGAAGCTGCTGGAGCTGGTGATGGAGCACCACGCCGGGATCGTCTGCCAGACGGTCAGCCCGCAGCCGCAGCGACAGCTGCTGGCCTCGGACGCGCTGCGCCAGGAGGGCTTTGAGCCTGACCAGGCTCTGCTTCCCGACGATCTGCGCAACTTTGACGGCTACCGCCTGCTGCAGGAGTATTTCGCCTTTCCGGCCCGCTTCCGCTTCATCAGCCTGAGCGGTCTGGGCACGCTTATCGAACGCTGTGAAGGCGAAAAAGCCTTCGACATCTTCATTCTGCTGGATAAGTCGGATGAACAGCTGGAGCGCGTGGTCGATGCCAGCCATCTGGCGCTGCACTGTACCCCGGTCATCAACCTTTTCCCAAAGGTCGCGGCGCGTCAGAAGCTGAATGAAGGCCAGCATGAATACCATCTGGTGGTCGATAACATTCGTCCTCTGGATTATGAAATTTACGCGGTCAAAAAAATCTATGGCAGCGCGGACGGCCAGCGCGATGACCAGACGTTTCGTCCTTTCTGGAGCACCTGGAGCGGCGATGCGGGCAACTACGGGGCCTATTTTTCCCTGCGCCGCGAGCAGCGCGTGCTGTCCGAGCACGCCCTGCGCTACGGCACCCGTACCGGATATATCGGTTCAGAGGTGTTTGTTTCGCTGGTGGATGAACAGCACGCCCCGTGGCAGGAAAACCTGCGCTATATCTCTGCCGAGGTGCTGTGCACCAGCCGCGACCTGCCGCTGATGCTGCAGCAGGAGCTCGGGCAGTTCATTATGGCCGATTCTATGCCGGTGAAATCCCTCACCCTGCGCAAAGGCCCGACGCCGCCGCGCCCGGCGCTGGCGGAAGGGTTCAGCACCTGGCGACTCATCAGCCAGCTGCAGATGAACTACCTCAGCCTGATGGACAGCGAAAACGAAGACGGCGCGGCCGCGCTGCGCCAGCTGTTAGGGCTGTACGCCAACCTGGCAGAAACGCCCGTTGCGCGTCAGGTGGAGGGGGTACGCCACTGCGTGCTGGAGCCGGTTCACCGCCGCGTGCCTGAACCCGGCCCGGTCGTTTTCGCCCGCGGGATCGGCATCACCCTGACGGTGGATGAGCGAGCCTTTTCCGGCGCCAGCCCGTGGCTTTTCGGCAGCGTGATGGAGCGCCTCTTTGCTCGCCTGGTGTCAATCAACAGCTTTACGGAGTTCACCCTGAAAAGTCAGCAGCGCGGCGAGATTGGCTACTGGGCGCCGCGCATGGGTAAAAGGGCGCTGATATGAGTGACGCTGCCACTGCACCGCTGCGCGTGCATCGCCTGACCCGGCTGCCGGACGCGTTCTGGCAAGGGGTTCGCGAGACGCCCTGGCGCTACGATCTGTTTCAGCTGTTAAGGCGCATTGATGCCCAGGGCGGCGAGCGCTACCCGCTGGGACGCGCGCCGCTGCCGAAATTTGAGCCGCTGCGCATCGGCCAGCAGCCGTCGATGAGTTTTGCGCCGTCGACGCTGGCTCAGGTACGCCAGCGCGAAGAAAGCGGGCTGCACGAGGTGTCTATCCTCAGCTTCGGCCTGTTTGGCCCGAACGGCCCGCTGCCGGTCCACATGACCGAATACGCCCGCGAGCGTATTTATCATCATCAGGACACCAGCCTCAGCGCGTTTGCCGATCTGTTCCATCACCGCCTTGCGCTGCTGTTTTACCGCGCCTGGGCGGATGCGCAGCCGACCGTCTCTCTGGACCGCGCAGACAACAGGCGCTTTGAGGGGTATCTGGCATCGCTGATTGGCATGGGCCAGCCGGGGCAGATGAACAAAGGCAGCCTGAGCTCGCATGCGCGATTTACCCACGCCGGACACCTGACCCGTCACGGGCGGGATCCGGAGGGGCTGGAGAAGATCCTGCGCAACTATTTTAAAGCGCCGGTTAAGCTGGTCAGCAACGTGCCGCAGTGGATGCCGCTTTCCGAGCGCGAGCAGGCGCAGCTGGGAGCAGGACGCCGCATGCCGCGCATGGGGGAGTCCGCCTTTCTCGGCGTCGCCGTCCGCGACGTGCAGCACAAGTTTCGCATCGAAATTGGCCCGCTAAGCGCGGAGGAGTACAACCGTTTTCTGCCGGGTGAAGCCTGGGTCACCGAACTGCGCGACTGGGTGCGTCAGTACGCCGGGGTGGAGTTTGAATGGGAAACGCGGGTGATCCTGCGTGAAGACGCGGTGCAGGGCACCACGCTCGGCAGCAATGGGCGATTAGGCTATAACACCTGGCTGGGCCTTCAGCCGCAGCCTGTCCCGCGTGGCGATCTGGTGTATCGCGCAGAGCGGTAATCCTTCCGTATACCGAATCATTGTTAATGGAAACTAACATGTCAGAAATTAGCCGTGCCGTGCTTTTCGGCAAACTGGATACGCTGTTATTTACCTCTCTGGAAAGCGCCACTGCGTTCTGCAAGCTGCGCGGCAACCCGTACGTTGAGCTGGTGCACTGGCTGCATCAGCTGATGCAGCAGCAGGATGGCGATCTGCAGCAGGTCATCCGCCACTTTGCCCTTGATGAACAGCAGCTGACGCGCGATATCGTGGCCGCGCTGGACGTCCTTCCGCGTGGCGCCAGTTCCGTTTCCGATCTTTCTGAACATATCGACAGCGCCGTGGAGCGCGCCTGGGTGTTTGGATCGCTGAAGTTTGGCGTCAGCCGTATTCGCGGCGGCCATTTGCTGATCGGCATGCTTAAAACCTGGAACCTGGCCAACGTGCTGAAAAGCATCTCGTCGCAGTTCACCCGCCTTAACGTCGAGGTGCTGATTGAGCAGTTCGACGCTATCTGCGCCAACAGCAAAGAGACGCAGCAGGCCGCTGCCGCCGCAGACGCACCGGCGGGTACGGTACCGGCGGCGCAGGGGACTCTGGCCCAGTACGGCCAGGACCTGACCGGCCGCGCCCGCGAAGGGAAGATTGACCCGGTTGTCGGGCGCGACGAGGAGATCCGCCAGATGGTGGATATCCTGATGCGTCGCCGTCAGAACAACCCGCTGCTGACCGGAGAAGCCGGGGTCGGGAAAACGGCGGTGGTGGAAGGGCTGGCGCTGCGTATCGCCGACGGCGACGTCCCGGAGCCGCTGCAAAATATTCAGCTGTGGCTGCTGGATATCGGCATGCTGCAGGCTGGCGCCGGCATGAAAGGCGAGTTCGAGGCCCGTCTGCAGGCGCTCATTAATGAAGTCCAGTCCAGCGCCACGCCAATCATTCTATTTATCGATGAGATCCACACCCTGATTGGCGCAGGCGGCCAGCAGGGGACCGGCGATGCGGCGAACCTGCTGAAGCCCGCCCTGGCGCGCGGACAGCTGCGCACCATCGGCGCTACCACCTGGGCGGAATACAAAAAGTACATCGAGAAAGACCCGGCGCTGACCCGTCGTTTCCAGACGGTGCAGGTGCACGAGCCGGACGAAGCGAAAGCCATTCTGATGCTGCGCAGCACCGTGTCGCCGCTGGAGACGCATCACCAGGTCCTGCTGCTCGACGAAGCGGTCAGCGCGGCGGTGAAGCTGTCGCATCGTTACATCCCGGCGCGTCAGCTGCCGGACAAAGCCGTTGCGCTGCTCGACACCGCCTGCGCCCGCGTCGCGGTCAGCCAGAGCGCGCCGCCTGCGCAGCTGGAAGACTGCCTGCGCCATCTTGCCGCGCTGGACGTTGAGATTGAGATTGCTGAGCGCGAGGCGCGCGTGGGAGCCGGAGATGCCGACCGCGTGACGGCATTACGCACAGAACGCGACGCGTATGAAACAAAACGCGAAGCCCTGGCCCTGCGCTGGGAAGAAGAGCGCAGCCTGGTGCAGGAGATTATCCGCCTGCGCGCGGCGCTGTTCGCGGCGGGCGATGAGGATAGCACCGAGCTGCGCGGCCAGCTGGCGGAACGGCAGCAGGCGCTGAACGCCCTGCAGGGCGATGAGCCGCTGCTGTTTGCGGCGGTGGATGAAAACGTCGTTGCCGCGGTGGTCTCCGACTGGACCGGGATCCCGCTGGGCCGGATGGTGAAAAATGAGATCGACGCGGTGCTCAACCTCGCCGACACGCTCAACCAGCGCGTTATCGGCCAGCGTCATGGTCTGGACCTCATTGCCCGCCGCGTGAAAACCTCGCGTGCGAAGCTGGACGATCCCAACAAACCGGTGGGCGTCTTTATGCTGTGCGGCCCGTCCGGGGTCGGTAAAACTGAAACCGCGCTGGCGCTCGCCGAGTCTCTGTACGGCGGCGAGCAGAACGTTATCACCATCAACATGAGCGAGTTCCAGGAAGCGCACACCGTTTCCACCTTAAAAGGTGCGCCTCCGGGGTACGTAGGGTATGGTGAAGGTGGCGTGTTGACCGAGGCCGTCCGCCGCCGTCCGTACAGCGTGGTGCTGCTGGACGAAATTGAAAAAGCGCACCCGGACGTCCACGAGATCTTCTTCCAGGTCTTTGATAAAGGCTGGATGGAAGACGGCGAGGGGCGCCACATCGATTTCCGTAACACCATTATTATCCTGACCTCCAACGTCGGCACCGACCTGATTAGCGCAATGTGCGCCGATCCGGAGCTGATGCCGGAGCCTGATGCGTTAAGCGGCGCCCTGCGCCAGCCGCTGCTGGAGGTCTTCCCACCGGCGCTGCTGGGCCGCCTTCTGGTGGTGCCGTACTACCCGCTCAGCGACGAGATGCTGGGGCAGATTGTTCGCCTGCAGCTCAGGCGCATTCAGCGTCGTCTGGAAGAGAATCACAGCATTATTTCTGAGTTTGACGACAGCGTGGTGGAACAGATTGTTCAGCGCTGTACCGAGGTGGAGTCCGGCGGCCGCATGGTGGATGCTATTCTGACCAACACCCTGCTGCCTCAGATGAGCCAGATCTTACTTACCGCCAGCCGCAGCGACGAGCAGTACCGACGTCTGCACGTCACCTGCGAGCAGGGCGAGTTTCACTGTCAGTTTGCCGCGTAATAATCATCAAGAGAACTGTAAAAGATGACGGATAATGATAACAATCGGACTGTCCCAAACGCGCTCCCGGTCGGGTACCGCTTCAACGAGTTTGAAATCAAAGAGGTGATCGGCGGCGGCGGTTTTGGCATCGTCTATCGCGCGTGGGATCACCAGCTCGAACGCACTATCGCTATCAAAGAATTTATGCCTTCGTCGCTCGCCGTGCGCGGCGACGACATGACCCTTGTGCTGCGCAGCGAGCGCTTTGGCAAAGCGTTTTCCGCAGGCCTGAACAGCTTCATCCAGGAAGCCCGTCTGCTGGCGCGCTTTAACCACCCGAACCTGCTGCACGTCCTGCGTTTCTGGGTGCAAAACGACACGGCCTACATGGGGACGCTGTTTTACAGCGGCACCACGCTGTCGCGCCTTCGTGAAGAAAAACCGGAGCTGATCAACGAAGCCTGGATCCGCCGCACGCTGCCGATGCTGTTCGGTGCGATCAAGACCATCCACAACGAAGGCTATCTGCACCGCGACATCTCGCTGGATAACATTCAGATCCAGGATAACGGCCTGCCGGTGCTGCTTGATTTCGGCTCCGCGCGCCGCACCATCGGTAACCTCTCCGACGAAACGGAAACCATGCTGCGCCCGGGCTTTGCGCCGATCGAGCAGTACACCGACGACAACGAAAGCGAGCAGGGCCCGTGGACGGATATTTACGCCCTCGGCGCGGTGCTGCGTACCCTGATTGTGGGCTCTCCGCCGCCGGTCAGCGTGGTGCGCTCAATTCAGGATACCTGCAAACCGCTGGTGGAAATCATGCCGCAGGGCTATTCCATTCCGCTGCTCCAGGCCATCGACCGCGCGCTGGCGCTTCACATGGAGGACCGTCCGCAGTCCATCGACGAGTTCGCCGCGCTGATTGAGATGCCGGTCGCCGGTATCAACGACGTGCTGACGGCGAAAAAGCCCGGCACGATGCTGGTACCGGTGGAGGAGGAACAGCCGGCTTCGCTGCTCGACTGGCGTAGCTATAAGATCCCGGGCATGGTTGCCGCAGGCGTGCTGGTGGGCGTTGTCGCCGGGGCGATGCTGTTCAGCAGCGGGAATGATGCTCCCGAGCAGGCTGCACAGCCACCGGCAGAGACGCGTCCGACTGAAACCGCCGCAAACGCGCCGGACGTGAAGCCGGAAACGGCGAAGGTTAACGAGCAGGCGACGGCCCAGCAGACTCCGCCGCCTGTCGAGAGCCCTGTTGCGCTGGTCTATATCCGCATCCTCGACGGCGAAACGCTGAAAGTGAACGGCGAGCCAAAAGCGCTGCGTCCGGCGACAAACGGCTATGCATCGCTCAAGCTGCCGGCCGGTGAGGTGAAGATTGAACTCCAGGGCAACGGAAGAACCCGTAGCCAGACGCTGGATATCACCAAACCGGGCACCTGGCTGGTGAACCCTTAGAATTACGCTCAGTCACAGATGCGAACCTCTTTTCTGCATCGCATAAGCTAGATGGAATAAAGATTATGCTCAACCGAATTACCGTTCAGCTCCCGGTGGAGGGGCTTCTGTTCTGGAAACTGACGGGCCGCGAGGCGATGTCCGAGTCGTTCGCGCTGACGCTGACCGTGCTCGGCACGGACGCGCGCATCGACCGCAGTAAGCTGCTGGGCCAGCCGGTCACGGTGACCATCCCGACGCAGAACCTGCTGACGTCCCGCTATATTAACGGCAAGATTACCCGCGTGGCGGTCAGCGCCGTCGAACTGACGGGCACCCGCTATGCGGTGTACCAGATGACGGTGGAGCCGGACCTGTGGCCGATGAAGCGCGACCGTAACCTGCGTATCTTCCAGGGGCAGACGGTGCCGCAGATTGTCAAAACCCTGCTGGGTGAGCATCAGGTCAACGTTGAGGACAAACTCACCGGCAGCTACCGGGTGTGGGACTACTGCGTGCAGTATCAGGAGTCGAGCCTGGACTTCATCAGCCGCCTGATGGAGCTGGAGGGGATTGCGTATCACTTCAGCCATGAGGCGGACAAGCACACCCTGGTGCTCACCGACGCCGCCACCCAGCATCAGCCGTTCAGCGGCTATGAGGTCATTCCTTACCACCAGACGCCGTCGGGCGGCAGTACGGACGAAGAGGGCATCAGCCAGTGGGCGCTGGAGGACAGCGTGACGCCGGGGATATACAGCCTCGACGACTATGACTTCCGCAAGCCGAACGCGTGGCTGTTCCAGGCCCAGCAGAACCCGGCGTCGCCGAAGCCGGGCAGCATCGACGTGTACGACTGGCCGGGGCGCTTTGTGGACAAAGGCCACGGGGAGTTCTATGCCCGTATCCGCCAGGAGCGCTGGCAGGTTGAGCATCAGCAGATTCAGGCCACCGCCACGGCGGCGGGGATTGCGCCGGGCCACACCTTCACCTTAACCAACGCGCCGTTCTTCAGCGACAACGGCGAGTATCTGGTGACGGCGGCGGGTTACCACTTCGAAGAGAACCGCTACGCCAGCGGCGAGGGGGAAACCATTCACCGTACCGATTTCACGGTGATTCCGTCGGCGGTGGTGTACCGTCCGGCGCAGACCACGGCGTGGCCGCGCACCTACGGCCCGCAGACCGCGAAGGTTGTGGGGCCGAACGGCGAGAGTATCTGGACGGACAAATACGGTCGCGTGAAGGTGAAGTTCCACTGGGACCGTCTGGCGAAGGGCGATGACACCAGCTCCTGCTGGGTGCGCGTGTCGAGCGCGTGGGCGGGCCAGGGCTACGGCGGGGTGCAAATCCCGCGCGTCGGCGACGAGGTGGTGGTGGACTTTATCAACGGCGACCCGGACCGTCCGATTATCACCGGGCGCGTGTACAACGACGCGAGCATGCCGCCGTGGGCGCTGCCGGCTGCGGCGACGCAGATGGGCTTTATGAGCCGCACGAAAGACGGTTCCGTCGACAACGCCAACGCCCTGCGCTTTGAGGACAAGGCGGGCGCAGAGCAGGTGTGGATCCAGGCCGAGCGCAACATGGACACCAGCGTTAAGAACGATGAAACGCACAGCGTCGGCGGGGCGCGCAGCCATTACGTGAAGAAAAACGAGCTGCATCGCGTGGAAGCGAACCAAACTCAGGCCGTGAAAGGCGGAACCGAGATCCTGACGGGGAAAGGCAAGCTGGACGCGGCGGTGGAGCAGTACGTTATTGCTTCCGGGACGAAGCTGCGGCTGGTCTCCGGTGAGAGCGCTATTGAGCTGAATGCTAACGGCAAGATTAACCTCATCGGCAAAGAGTTTAACTTCTTCGTGGAAGGGGATGGGTATATCACCACGGGCGGTAAGCTGCATCTGAATACCTCTGGCACCAGGCCGGGCACAACGGCGCCGGGATCAGGGCATAAAGGGGATATTGATGCGGCGGTGCAGGCGAAGTTTTCACCGCAAGAGAGCGCTAGTCGTCCTGCCCCTGCTGCGGCTCCAGCAGCAGGCCAATCGAAACCTGCTCCAGCGTCGGCGTCAACAACAGCCCCGCCTTTGAAAGGGAATTATGTTTATAAAAATAATCCGAATAGCTCAGACGTTATGCCTTTCAATGATGATGTTGTTAAACAAATCAACAAGTCACCGACCCTTCAAACTCAGCTAAAAGATTTGAAAGACAAGGGATGGGCGATTCAACCAGGTGCGACTGGAGGGGGAAGTTATACTGATTCGGATAATAAACTGATCGTTATGGATCCCGAACACATGGAAGACACGGCCAATACAGTACAAACACTGGCTCATGAAGCAGGGCATGCAACATATCCTGTTGCAGCGGACTATTCTAGTAAAGAAAATTTCGTTAACAGCCAGCTTATGGATGAAGGTGGTGCAACCTTGAATAATATCAAAATACAGCGTGAAATTCTGGGAAATGGCGGTATTGATATTGATATAGCAGGAAGCCCGGAAAATCTCAAAGCTTACAATGCAGCCTATGATAAAATGGTAAATGGAGAGCTGTCGCGGGTTGACGCTGCAAAAGCTATAGGTAAAGTCTACGGTAAAGGCGAAATAGCTTCGGGTACCGATCTCAATTACAGCGATTATTACGGGGGTTTCTATGGTAAGTAGAATGACAAAAAATACCATCCTCTTTTTGCTCCCACTATTTTCATCTTTTTCTTACGCAGGACAAACAAACATGAACCAAGATTCGTTATGGCATATTGTTAAAGAACTCAAAACAGTCTGGGGAAAACAGACCGAGGATGTCAGTAAACTTTTCCATCAACCACTGGTCCAAAAAAATCCAGAAGTGAAAGACCGTTATACGTCAGTTCCATTCACATTATCTGATGGAACACGTATCAGCGATTTAGATGTTCGTTTATGGGGAAACGGAGATAATAGTGTTTCACTTGTCTCGTTTGTAATCGAACAGCCTTGCATTACGCTCGAACAAGTCAAAAATCATTTCCCTGATGTTAAAATTTCTAACATTCCTCGTGGGAATACCGCAGGACAATCAGTTGGATACCGAACCGTTGCTGATGAGAGAGGACTTGCATGGGCATTTAGTTTTCCGGTAATGAACCAGGAATGCCTAAATAGAGTCGTTATGTCGCGTTACGATCGTTAATAAGTGTTGTGTTTTCATGCCGGCACGGGTATTTCGCTGCCGGTTTGCAGTATTCGTGAAAAGCGTAATTTACATCAAGTTAGTGACGATAAACGTGAAAAAACACACGCCTATATTTCTTTGTTTTTCCCTGATGTTTAGTTGTCTGAATAGCATTGTGGTTTTGGCAGAGGCTATGCCGCCCGTTCTGACAAAACAGGATTTTTCCGTGAAGGTCAAAGACCAGTCCATCGCCCTGGGCGACAGATGGGCTTCTAATATCGCGCTTAAATTTGACGTGCCGGTGGAAGGCAGTTTTACCGGTGAGGTTCCTTTTGACGGAACTAATTATAAATTCTTCCAGCATCTAAGGGCTGGGTTAGAAATATTCAGTTCTAATCTCTGGTGGGATAAAGCGGAAAGAAGCGTTGATGATTATATCGTGTCTCAAATTACGGTGACTGCCGAAGGCTTCGCAACGCCGCGTGGTATCCATGTGGGTTCAACGAGAGAGGAATTGAACAGCGCATACGGTACCGGTCAGGTCGACAATGATTCGGGGGAACAGTGGATTACCTACGAGTTGGGTAAAAAAGCGCTCTCGTTTGAGATGAAAGACGGCAACGTTTTGAAAATAACCATGAATTACAACAATGGCTCTTCAGAATAATTTATGACCAAAAAGTATCTGACAGCCGTATTGTTCACCCCTTTATTGACAGGCATTGTTGAAACGTCATCGGCGCTTGAATTATCGCAATACAATAAGCTCGATACGGTTAGCCGCATCGTTAACGACAGCGAAGTGACAGACAGTCTCAGGACGCTGCTGGGAAATCATTACCAGACCTTTATTGATAACTTTGATGTCTTCGGTGAACCGCATACCGCGGCAGGCGGCGGATTGTTTGTTGAAGGCTGGCTAAAGGATCTCTACCAGGAGAATGCGTCAGCGCTGGTCATCAATCCTGACGGCAAAATCTTTGCGGCCTGGGTGGTTCCGGAGTCGGACGTTATACAATATCGGTCATCTGATAATAGCCCGGTTATTCATGCCGATATTCAGCAATGGGCCGCCAGATTCAATACGATGCAGTTTGCAAAAAGCAGCCAATCAGGCCTCGCGTTTGACGGGGAGTGGGCTGGAGAATCCGGGAGCGACTCGACGTTAACCCTGCGGTTAGCTGAATCAGGCAACCGTATCACCGGGTCTTATTGCTATATATCCCAGAAAGGAAACCGCATAGATTGCCCGGAAGATGATGAGCGTAATCTTACCGGTACTATCGCTGGCAATCGTGCCAATATTGAATTCAACTCATCGTTTGGCGGCCCAGGCGGACGTGCTGTTCTGGCAATAAAGGAGAGTGAAATGGAATGGCGTCTGGTAACGCCTCCACAAAAAGGAAATGATTATACTCCGCTGCGTTATACGTTACGTAAAGCCGCTTCGGTTCATCACGCTGAAACCAGAAAACTGGACACCGAAAAGTTCACTATCTCTCTGATAAACAAGTGCGGGCGTTTCGAGGGTGAATGTGACCAGATGGTTTATCTCGGCGTGCGCAAAAGTGATAACAGTACGATCTCCTTAAAGGGAAAAACGTTGCACGATTCCGCAGGTAAAATAATCGGCTCAACGTACAAGAATGGCGAGATCGTTTATACCGTGACGTATGAGCCCGCGAAATTGGTTGTCAGCAAAGGCAGCCAGATTTAGTCGAACAGTCAGGTCAATGGCGTAAATAATAAAACAGCCAGCCAAAGGGCCAGCATGGATTGGCCTTTTTGTTTCTCACAATATTAATCATCCCGAGTTCACTTATGAAATACACCCTCCAGGAAGGTTCGTTTTCCCTTTTTCCTGCTGCCTGGCAGGATAACAGCATGAATATTATTCGCGATGACGAAAGCGGGCTGTCCGTGGTGGTCAGCCGCGGCGTGATTCCCGATGGCAGCGACTACGAACAAGAGTTCCACCGCCAGTGGGATGTGCTGCGTCCTCAGATGGGCGAAATTGCCCAGAGCGAATTCCGGAACGTAAAAGCCGGGCCTGACGGAAAAATTAACGGGCTAGAAGTTGAGACCACCTTTGAACGTAACGGGCAGCGCCTGTGGCAAAAACAGCTGGCTGTGCAGACGCCGGGCAAACCGGTATTGATGATTTTTACCCTCTCGGCACTCAGGGCGTTCACCGAAGAGGACGAGGTGCGCTGGAGCGCGCTTAAGCAGAGTCTGACGCTAAACGACAACCGGAATGTGTAAGGCATGAGCGATAACAACGCGGCCCGTAAGGGCGACGAGATTATTCACTCCAGCATTTTTGCTGACATCACCAGCATTGTGGCGGAAGGTGCCGCCTATGCGGTGATCGGCGCGGCGGTAGGCGCAGCAGCAACCGTAGCGGCGCCATTGCTGGGAGCAGGGGCGGCCGCAGCGGGCGTGGCGGCAATTGGATCAAGCTGTCTGTTAAGCGGGATTATCGGTGGCGTGCTGGCGAACGTGGCGGGTATCACCGACGATATCAGCAACGCCGCTGAGGGGTTAGGCAATGCGCTTTTCCCGCCGTCGCCTGCGGGTAAAATCACTACCGGTTCCAGTAACGTTCTCACCAACGCAATCCCCGCCGCGCGCGCGGCAGGCACGCTGACGCCCGCCGATACGCCGTCTCCTGAGCCGCAGTCGCCGGGCAGCTTTGCCGATTACGCGGGCATGCTGCTATCCGCAGCCGGTCAGTTTGGTAGCGAAATGTGGCAGCCGAGCGTGGCCTCTGCCGCCGCGGGAACCTCGCCGCTGGAAGAAGACAAGGTGGCGTGCGAAAAGCACTCCGGGCCGCAGTATCTGGCGGAAGGCTCTAAAAGCGTCTTTATCAACGGGCAGCCCGCGGTGCGTGCGAAAGATCGCACCACCTGCGAAGGCACAGTTTCCGACGACGTCTCCCCGAACGTGATCATCGGCGGGGACACGCTCACGGTCCGCGATATCAAAAGCGGTAAAACGCCGGGTCTGGCGCTGGGGATGATTGCGCTCTCCCTGCTGCGCGGGCGTCCGGGCAAGATCCTGAAAAACATGCCCTGCGCGCTGGCGGCAGCCGGCGGCGGGATGCTGGCCGATATGGCGGTGAATGCCGTGTTTGGCTCCTCGCACCCTGTTCACGCCGCCACCGGCGTGAAGGTGCTGAATGACGACGACGAGCTCGACTTCTCGCTGCCGGGGCGCTTTCCGCTTCGCTGGCAGCGCAGCTACAACAGCCTTACCACCCGGGAAGGGCTGTTCGGTCAGGGTTGGGCAACGACCTTTGACAGCTATCTCACGCTGGAGGACAACAACGCCACCTGGTTCGACGAAACCGGGCGCGAGCTGAGCTTCGAGCTGCCCCCTGTCGACCGCGCGTTTTACAGCATCAGCGAAGGCATTATCATCCGCCGCAATGAGAACGGCGACGTGGCGATTGCCGATGATGACGGCTCGGTGTGGCGTCTGTATAAACCGACCCGGGCGAATCCATCTATCCTGCGTCTGGCCTCCCTCAGCGACGAATACGGCAACGCGCTGATGACGGAGTGGGACGAGCACGGCAGGCTGGTTGGTCTTCACGACGAGCCGCGGGCGATAGACGTCACCCTGCGCTATGACGATGAACGTTTCCCGCAGCGGGTTACCGCAGCCAGCCATTTCGACGGCAACCAAACCTGGCAGCTGATGCAGTGGGGCTACGACGCGCGCGGCCAGCTGGCGAGCGCGACGGACGCCTCCGGCGTGGTGACGCGTGAATACCGCTATAACGAGCACGGGCTGATGGTCTGGCACCGGATGTCGGGCGGTCTGGAGAGCGAATACCGCTGGAAAAAATTCGATCACTGGCGCGTGGTGGAAAACCGCACCAGCACCGGCGACGGGTGCCGCTTTAGCTACGATTTAGCCGCCGGGCTGACGACCGTCGAGCACTACGACGGCCAGACGCGCCGCCACTACTGGAACGCGCAAAACCTGATTGTCCGCTACGTGGACGAGCGCGGTGAAAACTGGCGCTACGAGTGGGACGAGAACGAGCTTCTGACGCGTCGCATCGATCCGCTCGGCAATGCCGTTACCTTCGTCTACGACGACATGGGCAACCGGGTTCAGGAGATCGACGTCGACGGCAATACCCGCACTACCACCTGGCTGGAGCACCGCGCGCTTCCTGCGGCCATAATCGAAGCCGACGGCAGCGCCACCCGGTTCTGGTACGACGAACATCACGGGCTTAAGCGCGTGGTGGACCCGATGGGGCAGACCACGCAGCTGCGCCGGGACGCGTTCGGCCAGGTCGTTGAAGAGGTTGATGCCGCCGGAAACAGCCGCTACCAGGAGTACAACGAGGCCGGGCAGATCGTTCGTTCGACGGACTGTTCCGGGTGTATTACCCGCTACCGCTATCACCCGCTGGGCTGGCTGGTGGCCGAGACTGGCGCCGACGGGGAAGAGACGCGATATCGCTACGACGCCGCAGGGCGTCCGGTGCAGCTCGATCGCCCGGAAGGCTGGACGGAATCGCTCAGATGGAACGAACGTGGCCTGCCGGTGAAGCATGCGGGCGCCGACGGTAAAGAGAGCGAGTTCATATACGATGAGGCGGGGCGCTTAACCGCCACCCGTAATCCTCAGGGTGAAGAGGTCCGTCGCCGCTGGGACAGCCGCGGGCGTCTGATTGCCCTGGAAAACGAAAACGGCGAAGCGTATCTGTTCCGCTGGGGCGCGGACTCGCTGCTGCTGGAAGAGGTGGGGCTCGATGGCGTAGTCTCGCAGTATCGCTACGACGCATGCGGGCGCACGATAGCGCGCACGTTTGCCGCCGGTCATCCGGAGGCCATCACCCACGCCTTCGCCTGGAGTGCGAGCGGCCAGCTGGTCGCCCGCACCACGCCGGAGGGGCAGACCCGCTATCACTACACGCCGTCCGGGCTGTTAAGCCGGATTGGGCTGCATCCTGCGCTTGCAGCCGACGCGTGGACCACCGAGGCAGAGCAGGAGCTCGCCTTTGAGTATGACGCACTCGGTCGCGTGACGCGCGAAGCGGGCGAGCTCGGCGAGCTGGCGTGGGAGTATGACGCGCTGGGCAACCGCACCTCCGTCACGCTTCCCGACGGCCGCGAGCTGAAGCAGTTCTACTACGGCAGCGGGCATCTGCTCAGCATTGCTCTTGATAAGCTGTCGGTCTCTGATTTTACCCGCGACGAGCTCCACCGGGAGACCAGCCGCACCCAGGGGCTGCTGACCACCCGCAGCGAATACGATCGTCTTGGCCGACTGCATCGCCGTGATGTCTTTACCGGCAATGCCCAGCGCCCGTCGCCGCGCCGCTGGTCCCGCCGCTGGGATTACGACTACCGCAATAACCTGGTGCGGGAAGAGCGGGACGATAACCCCTTCAGCTGGTACCGCTGGCAGTACGACAGCGCCGGGCGTCTGCTCGTTCAGGACGGCACGCTGCCCGGACAGGAGCAGTGGCGCTGGGACGCTGCCGGTAACCCGCTGGAAGGATCTGCTGAGAAGGTCACGCACAACCGCCTGACACAGCTGAACGGCATTCGCTGGCGCTATGACATCCACGGCCGCACCGTGGAAAAAGATAACGGCCAGACCCGCTGGCACTACCGCTACGACGGCGAACATCGCCTGACGGAGGTCATCAGCCAGCCGCGGGACCGCAATAAACCGCAGACGCAGGTCAGCTTCCGCTACGATCCGCTCGGTCGCCGCATCAGCAAAACGCGACGCCAGATGCTGGGCGGACAGCCAACCGGCAAGCTGGTCACAACCCGGTTTGTCTGGGAAGGGTTCCGTCTGCTGCAGGAGGTGCACGGGGATGTGCCGCTGACCTACGTCTACAGCGATCAGGACAGCTACGATCCGCTGGCGCGTATCGATGGCGTGGATGATCCGGAGATCTTCTGGTTCCACTGCCAGCCCAACGGCACGCCGGAGCGGATGACGGATAGTGAAGGGCAGGTGCGCTGGGAGGGGGTGAACAGCGCCTGGGGCAAGCTGCTGCGGGAAAGCGAGACGCAGGTATCAGGATATTCTCAGAACCTGCGCATGCAGGGTCAATACCTGGACCGCGAGACAGGGCTGCACTACAATCTGTTCCGGTATTATGACCCGGACTGCGGAAGGTTTACGCAGCAGGACCCGATAGGGCTGGCGGGGGGGATAAACCTTTACCAGTATGCGCCGAATGCGCTGGGGTGGGTGGATCCGTGGGGGCTATCTAATAGCGGTATATTAGATAAAGCTATGGCTGGTAAAGTTGGTGATAGACTTTCTGCTCACCATGTTATACCCGTTGAGGTGTGGAAAGAGAACCAATCATTCTTCAATAATATTGGTATCGGAAAAGACATGAACTCTGCATTTAATGGTATTCATGTTCCAGGTAGTGCATCAGCGATGAAACAAGATGCAGGGAAAGGTATGGATGTTTTCCATAGTAGTAATCATCATAACTATAGTGACATTGTCCGTCAGCGCATTGCTCGTGTTGAGCAACGATATAATTCTGGAAGATTGGATGCTAAAGGGGCGAGGATAGCTATAAGGCGGATCCAGATTGATATGAAGAATAAAATTTGGATGGGTCATGTTCCCACAACAAAATGCAGGAGAATGAATTAATGTCCTATTATGTGATCATGAATGACTTTGAATCATCACTCATGCCAAGAAATTTACAGGGCATGGTTGATGAAAGATTACAGATCAATGAAAACTGGGAAATAGAAGGCTCTGCATTTTCCTTCCCTTATCGAATAACAGACGATGCATGCCCAGACCGTATTTATTTGTTGTGCAATAAAAATGTTGGGGCTTTGAAATTTGACTATTATAAAAAAGACTTTGGACACTTGATGGATAAGTCTTTATTTTCAATTTTTGAAAATTATAAGCACAATGTTTTTTTTGGCCGAGATTTAACACCAGTTTCGATTGGGAATGGTCAAGTTCTTCGGGATGATTTTAAATATGTATATTTTCCAGGCGGCGATGTTATAGATGAGGATAAATCTATTCTCGAAGAGGATAAGTTCGGAGATATCATACCTTTTAAAATTGAATTCAATGATGATGCGCTTGAATATGATATACTTTCGTTGAACGACACATTGTTAGGTGGTTTTATCATTGTTAAACAAGAGGTCAAGGAAGTTATAGAAAGTAAAGGCTTCCGGGGGTTGAAACTTGTTCCACTGGAAAATGCTTTAGACGTTTTCTGTGAAGATTATTTCTACGAAATAGACTCAAATCGTAAAAGAAAGGGCAATAAACTACCTTAATATTAAAGGATGTCGTGCCATTATTGATTCTTTGTTTTTCTTTTTTAATGGCGCGAAGAAGTTCTTTGGATTATGGGTACATTTTTCAACTATGGGTCATAGTAATTTTAAGAGTAGCCAATAATGTTAACTCTTAAAGAGGAATAATGCATATAAAAAATACTATCCAAGACTTTGTTAACAAATTCAAAATGAATGATTTAAATATGGGAGAGATAGTCCATACAGACGATGAGAATGAAATTTCTTTTCCTGTAAATTTAAATGGTGAAATTCGATTTTTTATAGCCATTTGATTTTAAATGACCACCCAACATTTGATGGTGCCTTCTTTATACAGATTGTTGAGTCCCAAGAGCTAAAAGAAATGTTATCAGGCTGGAGAGTTCAAAATGATACGGCTTGGCACGATGATTATGTAATCTTTGCTGAAAGAAATGGAGATGTTCTTTTTTGTGATACCCAAAATATTGCATCTCCTGTTTATGGTAGTATTCAAAAAAGAAATTTCATTATTTCCAATTCGTTAGCCGACTTTTTGGATGCTTTTTGTTCTGCCATTGAGATAGAACAAAGTAAATATGATGGTGATGCTACAGATGATGATTTTAATTTCAGAGAGGACTTTCTGGAAGATATCGATTTAATGCTAAATAGCAAGCTTAAGGATGTTGAGGCAGAAGCTTTTAAATATTTCTTCTTTGGTTAGTTAACAATAAAAACTTACTCTTTTAGAGACCTCCATGCTTCTGAAGGCATTTATCGCTTATATCCCTTTTATATAGGCAAGGAGGTCTCTTTTCGAATGATAATGAATAAACATATGAAAAACGTATGCTATAAATTCGATGAAAAAAGTATTACATCTCTTGTAGAAAAAGGAAACGAGTTACACGACAACCAAAAATACTCCGAAGCTTTAGAGCAATACCAAAAAGCATGGCAAGCTCTTCCTGAGCCAAAGTTTAAATCGGAATTTGCCAACTGGATCTCTGCGTGCATGTACAGCGCATATTTTGATCTCGCCGATTACGATGAGGCGAAGAGATGGGGAGAGACGACGTTGCGCACACGTGGATCGGATATAGACACTGCACCATCAATCGACCTCGGCATGGTCTGTTACGAGTTGAATCAATTCGATGAAGCGTATAAATATTTTAACGATGCTTATAACTACGGCAAAGAGCGTGCGTTTCAGGATAGACCTAAAAAATACCTTGATTTCTATTTGCGCAAGAGGGCGTAAAGTCGGTAATTTATGAAAAAAATCCACGCCAAAGCGTGGATTTTTTCATTCAAAACAAATCAAACGTTAAACAGGAAGTTCATCACATCGCCATCTTTAACGATGTAATCTTTCCCTTCCGCACGCATCTTGCCTGCTTCTTTCGCGCCTTGCTCACCCTTGTAAGTGATAAAGTCTTCAAACGCGATAGTCTGCGCACGAATAAAGCCTTTCTCGAAGTCGGTGTGGATCTTACCGGCCGCCTGAGGCGCAGTCGCACCTACAGGAATCGTCCACGCACGCACTTCTTTCACGCCAGCGGTGAAGTAGGTCTGCAGATTGAGCAACTCATAGCCCGCGCGGATCACGCGGTTCAGGCCCGGCTCTTCCAGACCCAGCTCGGCCATGAACTCTTCACGGTCAGCGTCGTCCAGCTCGGCGATGTCGGATTCAACGGCAGCGCAAACCGCCACAACCACAGAACCTTCAGCTGCTGCGATTTCGCGCACTTTGTCCAGGTACGGGTTGTTCTCGAAACCGTCTTCGTTAACGTTGGCGATGTACATGGTTGGCTTCAGGGTCAGGAAGCTCAGGTATTTGATCGCCGCCTTGTCTTCTTCAGTCAGGTTTTTCAGCCCGCGCAGCATGCCCGCGTTTTCCAGCTGCGGCAGACATTTTTCCAGCGCAGCCAGTTCCGCTTTCGCGTCCTTGTCTCCGCCTTTGGCTTTCTTCTGCACGCGGTGAATCGCGCGTTCGCAGGTGTCCAGGTCAGAGAGCGCCAGCTCGGTGTTGATGACCTCGATGTCGTCAGCCGGATCCACTTTATTGTTAACGTGGATGATATTGTCGTTCTCGAAGCAGCGCACAACGTGGCCGATCGCTTCGGTTTCACGAATGTTGGTCAGGAACTGGTTACCCAGACCTTCACCTTTGGACGCGCCTTTTACCAGGCCCGCGATGTCCACGAATTCCATGGTGGTTGGCAGAATGCGCTGCGGCTTCACGATTTCCGCGAGCTGGTCCAGACGCGGGTCCGGCATTGGCACAACGCCGGTGTTTGGTTCGATGGTACAGAACGGGAAGTTCGCCGCTTCGATACCCGCTTTGGTAAGCGCGTTAAACAGGGTGGATTTGCCCACGTTTGGCAGACCGACGATACCGCATTTGAATCCCATTTCTAAATCACCTTAATATCTTGATAATCAATCCGTTAAAGATAACCGACTGATGAAAAGTAAATAACTACGCCTATTATACACGTAACCCGCATGACGCGCGGTAAAAAAGCCGGATCGGGCGGATTATTGCGCTTTGAAAGCGTGTAAGCGGTTTGTCGCTTTGGTTAACCCATCTTCCAGCCAGATCTCGGTGCAGCGCGCCGCTTCGTCTACCGCCTCGTCAATCAGTTTCTGCTCAGAAACCGGGGGCTTACCGAGTACGAAACCGACAACTTTGTTTTTATCGCCCGGATGGCCGATTCCTACGCGCAAACGGTGGAAATTCGGGTTATTGCCCAGCTTGCTGATGATGTCTTTAAGGCCGTTGTGGCCGCCGTGCCCGCCGCCCAGCTTGAATTTTGCTACGCCAGGCGGGAGATCCAGCTCATCGTGTGCGACCAGAATTTCATCCGGATTGATGCGATAAAACGTTGCCATTGCTGCCACCGCTTTACCGCTCAGGTTCATAAAGGTGGTGGGCACCAGTAAGCGAACATCCGCGCCAGCAAGGTTGATACGTGAGGTATACCCGAAGAATTTAGGTTCTTCACGCAGGGGAGCACGTAACCGCTCGGCCAGCAGATCGACGTACCATGCCCCGGCGTTATGGCGGGTGGCCGCATATTCTGCGCCCGGGTTGGCGAGGCCGACAATCAGTTTAATCGTCACGATTCAATTCCTAATGGGTTCCAGATCTGGCGCGTAGTTTACTGTCTGGCGCGCCGCTTGACAAAATTCTGCGATCTTCTCGGCGAAATACGAATAATTTCTGATTTGAACAATTAGAATTTCAAGCTGTTCAAAGCCTTATTTGTAAACTTTTGTTTGGGACTTATCTGTAATTGTGATCATTCACGCAACTCATAAAAGGGGCGTTGTCTATACTTTACACACAAGGATTAGGGGCTTTTCCCCTGACAACCCAAAGTTCCGGAGGTGACACATGAAACGCAAAAACGCTTCGTTACTCGGTAACGTGCTGATGGGGTTGGGGCTGTTCGTGATGGTAGCCGGCGTAGGTTATTCCATTTTAAACCAGTTACCTCAGATTGACCTCCCGCAATACTTCGCGCACGGCGCGATATTGAGCATCTTCGTTGGTGCGGTATTGTGGCTCGCCGGCGCGCGCGTGAGCGGGCATGAGGAAGTCTGCGATAAATACTGGTGGGTGCGCCACTACGATAAACGCTGTCGTCGCGACCAGCATAAGCACAGCTAGTGCTGTGATAAAGAACGCCGAAACGGCTCCCGCGGGAGTCGTTTTTTTTGCATCAAGGGTTGACCCTCACGTAACGTAAGGCTCCAGAGTGGCGCCACTGGCAAAGAAAAAGGAGCAGTTATGTTGATTCAGGTGGGTGAGCTGGCGAAACGCGCCGGGATCACCGTGCGGACATTGCACCACTATGAGCAAACAGGGTTGTTGCTGCCTTCTGCCAGAAGCGCGGCAGGTTACCGGCTTTACAACCTGGCGGATGTACAGCGTCTGCACATGATCCAGGCGCTGGCAAAAGCGGGGCTGGAACTTGCTGAAATCAGGGATTTCCTGGAACAGGAGTCGCTGTCGTTAACCGAGTTACTCGATGCGCAAATCACGCTGCTGGATAAACAGCTGCGCAGCATACATACGCTGCGCGACCGGCTGGTGGATCTGCGGACCGGGCTTCTCGACGATGCGACGCCGGATCTGGAATCCTGGCTACAGACTCTGGAGTTAATGAATATGTACGATCGCTGGTTTAGCAAAGAAGAATTACAGCAGCTGCCGTTTGCGGTGCAGAAGGATGCGCTGGCGGCTATCTGGTCAGGGCTGGTTGCAGAGGCTAAGACGCTTCTGGAGCAACATATATCCGCGACTGACGCGCGGGCGATGGATCTGGCGACGCGCTGGATGGAACGCCTGGAGCAGGACACGGCGGGCAAGCCGGAGTTTCTCACCCGGCTGAACGAGATGCACAGCGTTGAACCGCAGATGCAGGCGCAGACCGGCATCACGCCGGAGATGACGGATTACATCACGCGCGCGTTTGCTGAGTCTAAGCTCTGCATATGGGAGAAGTATCTCACTGCCGAAGAGATGGCCTTTACCCGGGCACACTACTTTGACCGCATGATGGAGTGGCCGCCGCTGGTGGCGAAACTGCATCAGGCGCAGCGGGATAATATCGATCCTGCCTCGGAGGAGGCGCAAAAGCTGGCTGAAAACTGGCTGGCATTGTTCCAGTCTTACGCGGGCACCAGCCCGGAAACTCAGCAAAAGTTTCGCGCAGCCATGCAGCAGGAGCCGCACCTGATGAAAGGAACCTGGATGACGCCTGCCGTGCTTGCATGGCTCCAGCAGGCGATCGGGGTGATGATGCAGAGACGTTTCTCTGCATCATGAGACTCACAGATCCGCTAACGCGGCTTCACGGTTAGGGTAGAAGGAGAGTCGGCCAGGGATAGGCTGCACGCCCGCGCGCGCCATGGTGCGCAGCGGCTGAAACTCCAGGTTACTCACCCGCAGCTCACAGCCTTCCGGCAGACGTGCCACAAAGCGCTGGAAGGCATCCAGGCCGCCTGCATCCAGCACCGGTACGGCATCCCATTTCAGCACCACAACCCGTTTGCCCGCGATGCGGGACTCCAGATCGCTGAACAGACCTTCCGCCGCGGCGAAGAACAGCGGGCCAATCACGCGCAGCACCAGCACATCGTCAGGCACCTCGACGTTAACCGGGGAAAGGCGCGTCATCTGCGCAATACGGCGCATAAACAGCAGGGAAGCCAGCACGATCCCGACGCTGATGGCGATAACCATATCGAACAGTACGGTCAGCGACATACAGATCAGCATCACGATGATGTCGTCTTTCGGCGCGCGACGAAGCAGGTTCACCACCTTGTGCGCCTCGCTCATGTTCCATGCCACCATCAGCAGCAGGGCGGCCATGGCGGAAAGCGGTAGCCAGGAGAGCAGCGGGGCGAGGATCAGCAGGGCGAGGATCACCAGCACGGAGTGGATAACCGCCGAAACCGGTGAGGTCGCACCTGCGCGGACGTTGGCCGCAGAACGGGCGATGGCTGCCGTTGCGGTAATACCGCCGAAGAACGGCGCGACGAGGTTGCCTAATCCCTGACCGACCAGTTCGCTGTTGGCTTTGTGTTTGGTGCCGGTCATGCCGTCCAGAACGACGGCGCAGAGCAGGGATTCAATCGCCCCCAGCATTGCCATAGAGAACGCGGCGGGAAGCAGGGCTCGCAGGGAATCCCAGCTTAGGGTGAAGCTGGAGCCGGGCATGTCCCACGGCAGCACCAGCTGCGGTAGCAGTTGCGGAATACCGCTACCCTGTGAACCGTCCGCCAGAACATAGTGGAACTGCGAGCCGATAGTCGCGACGTGACCACCGAGCATATTGACGATCGCCATCACCGCGCAGCCCAGCAGCAGCGCGGGCAGATGGCCCGGCAGACGAATACCGAGGCGAGGCCAGACGATCAGCGTACCCAGCGTCACAATCCCGATGGCGGCGTCGCCCAGGTTGGCCGTCGGCAGCGCCATAAACAACGCCCCCACTTTTTGCAGGTAGTGCTCCGGTACGTGGGGCATCTGCAGGCCGAGGAAATCTTTGATCTGCATGGTTCCGATGGTAATACCAATCCCCGAGGTGAACCCCAGCGTCACGGAAAGGGGAATATATTCAATCAGGCGACCAAAGCGGGCCAGACCAAACAAAATCAAAAAGACGCCGGACATCAGGGTGGCTACCAGCAGGCCTGCCAGACCAAACTGCTGCGAAACCGGGTAGAGGATCACCACGAAGGCGGCGGTCGGGCCGGAGACGCTGAAGCGCGAACCGCCCGTCAGGGCAATGACGATCCCGGCAACGGCCGAGGTGTACAGACCGTACTGCGGCGCAACGCCGCTGCCAATCGCCAGCGCCATCGCCAGCGGGATGGCGATGATGCCGACGGTGATCCCGGCAATCAGGTCACGGACAAAGCGTGACGAGGTGTACTTCTCTTTCCAGCAGGCGTCGATGAGGGCGCGAAAGGGCAGAACATGTGAGGAGGCTACGTTTTTCACAATTATCTATCATCCGTATGCGCATCATCTGTCATATGAATGGCAGGTGAAGGAGGCATTAATCATACAAATAAAACCCGGAGACAAAAAAACCCGCCGCAGCGGGTTTTTCGGCCGTGTTCGATTAGTGTTCGAACATTGCTGAGATGGATTCTTCGTTGCTGATACGACGAATCGCTTCGGCCAGCATCCCGGACAGGGTCAACGTACGCACGTTTGGCAGTGCTTTGATCTCGTCGCTCAGTGGGATGGTATCGCATACCACCACTTCGTCAATGACGGAGTTGCGCAGGTTGTTTACCGCATTACCGGAGAAGATCGGGTGAGTCGCGTAAGCGAACACGCGCTTGGCACCACGCTCTTTCAGCGCTTCAGCTGCTTTACACAGCGTACCGCCGGTATCGATCATGTCGTCAACCAGCACGCAGTCACGGCCAGCAACGTCACCGATGATGTGCATCACCTGAGAAACGTTAGCGCGCGGACGGCGTTTGTCGATGATCGCCATGTCGGTATCGTTCAGCAGCTTAGCGATAGCACGGGCACGTACCACGCCGCCGATGTCCGGAGAAACCACGATTGGGTTATCCAGGTTCAGCTGCAGCATGTCTTCCAGCAGGATTGGGCTGCCGAATACGTTATCAACCGGAACGTCGAAGAAGCCCTGGATCTGCTCTGCGTGCAGGTCAACGGTCAGTACGCGGTCAACGCCGACGCTGGACAGGAAGTCAGCGACAACTTTAGCTGTAATTGGCACACGCGCGGAACGGACGCGACGGTCCTGACGGGCATAGCCGAAGTAAGGGATTACAGCAGTGATACGGCCTGCGGAAGCGCGACGCAGGGCGTCGACCATAACAACCAGTTCCATCAGGTTGTCGTTCGTTGGAGCACAGGTGGACTGGATGATGAAAATATCACCACCGCGTACATTTTCGTTAATTTGTACGCTGACTTCGCCGTCGCTAAAGCGACCTACGGCGGCGTCGCCGAGGGAAGTGTACAGGCGGTTGGCAATACGTTGTGCTAGTTCCGGGGTGGCGTTACCAGCAAAAAGCTTCATATCAGGCACGAGAAGAACCTCAGGCATGCGTCCAGTGGTGGATAGCGTTCGCCGCAAACTGTGCGGGCCAAACGAAGGCTATCCAGGCGGTGTATTAAAGAGCGCGATGCAACGTCTGGAACAGGGTGACGTTGTCACCGAAACTCAGTCTGCGCCAGAATGGTCTGCTGTAGGGGGGAGGTGTTCATCCCACGTGCTACAAAACCATGCAGCCAAACCGGCGCTTGCTCAAGCACCTGACGAGCGGCGGATTCGGTGTCAAATTCAGCAAAGACACAGGCCCCTGTACCAGTCAGGCGCGACGGCGCGTATTCTAACAGCCAGGAAAGCACCGCATCAACCTCGCGAAAACGTTTTCTTGCGATATCCTCGCAATCGTTGCTGAATTCACAATTTAATAACGTTTCTATTGACCGAACCGGGGTATTCCTTTTCAGGTCAGGATCTTTAAAGATGACCGGGGTCGGAATACTCACGCCAGGGTGGGCAACCAGATACCACTTCTCCGGCGGTTCAGCCGGGGAGAGAATCTCACCCACGCCTTCAGCAAAGGCCGCATGACCGCGCACAAACACCGGGACATCCGCCCCCAGCGTCAGGCCGAGGGCTGCCAGTTCGTCCTTCGACAGCCCGCAGCCCCAGAGGTGATTCAGCGCAACCAGCACGGTGGCGGCGTTGGATGATCCACCGCCCAGACCGCCGCCCATCGGCAGGCGTTTCTCGATACGGATATCCGCACCGCTTCCCGCGGGCAGACGGGCCGATTCCGCCGCGGCTTTCATCAGCAGACGCGCGGCGCGCACGATCAGGTTGTCCTCATGCGCCACGCCTTCGACCGGCGTTAGCAGGCAAATCTGCCCGTCCTGGCGCAGTTCAATAGAGATCGTGTCGCCATAGTCAATAAACTGAAACAGCGTCTGCAGGGTGTGGTACCCGTCAGCACGCTGGCCGGTAATGTATAAAAACAGGTTCAGCTTTGCCGGAGAGGGCCAGTGGGTCATCATTTAACGATCCAGTTGTCCATTTTCAGCTTGATACGCTGGCTGCCCTGGGTCAGCTCCATGTTTGATGGCAGCGACGGTTTACTCTTGCTGTCATAGGCGCTGTACACCACTTTCCAGGTTTTGCCGTTCTGTGTGTAATTCACCTGGCTCAGACGGTACTGGTCGTCAAGGGTGTAGTCAGTTGCCTCCCCCGGCAGGCCAAGGATCCACTGGCGCAGGCTGTTGAGCGGGATTGGCATCCCGGTCAGCTTGCCAATCATCTCTTCGGCATCGGTCGCGGTATAGTGCTGGCCTTTGTTATCGGTGATCTGCGCTTCGCCCGGCTTGGCGATAAGCTCCAGCTCGGTGCTGCCCAGCGGGTTCAACAGCAGCAGGCGGTAGTTGTCCTGTCCCGTCTGCTGCCAGAAGAAGCGGGCATAAACTTTTTGTTCGTCAGAGAGATAAGCGAAAGCGCCGCGGGTCTGGTACTGGTTCAAATTACGGACGTCCTGCTGGTGCTGACGCCACTGCGGTGAATCAGGGCTTTTGCCCGGGCCTTTTGGTTGGGTGACGGTACACGCGGTCAGAACCAGTGCTGCCAGCGGCAGCAGGCGAATCAGTCGGGTCATAATGAGGACAAATCCTTGAGATACGTTGCAGTTATAACTGTTAATGCTAGCGTCGAAGGGGGCTACCGTCTACGTTCAAATTATCTCAAAGGGTTGTGTAACCTATTACTCCGAAAGGGGGCAGTCCCTTTTATTGATCTCGCGCATCCTGTATGATGCGTTCTGCTAACCTTATTAACGCTGGTACTACTCCCGCTCAACATGACCCTATTAGCACTCGGCATCAACCACAAAACGGCTCCGGTTTCGCTGCGAGAACGCGTGACGTTTTCGCCGGATACGCTTGACCTGGCGCTGGACAGCCTGCTTGCACAGCCTATGGTGCAGGGTGGCGTGGTGCTCTCGACGTGCAACCGTACCGAGCTGTATTTAAGCGTGGAAGAGCAGGACAACCTGCACGAAGCGCTGATCCGCTGGCTATGCGACTACCACAATCTCAATGAAGACGAGCTGCGCAACAGCCTGTACTGGCATCAGGACAACGATGCCGTCAGCCATCTGATGCGCGTCGCCAGCGGGCTGGATTCACTGGTGCTGGGCGAGCCGCAAATTCTGGGACAGGTGAAAAAAGCGTTTGCGGATTCGCAAAAAGGGCATCTGAAGGCCAGCGAGCTGGAGCGCATGTTCCAGAAGTCGTTCTCCGTGGCAAAGCGTGTGCGAACCGAAACCTACATTGGTGCCAGTGCGGTTTCTGTTGCTTTCGCGGCCTGCACCCTTGCACGCCAAATCTTTGAATCCCTTTCTACCGTTACCGTGATGCTGGTGGGCGCGGGCGAAACCATCGAACTTGTGGCGCGCCATCTGCGCGAGCATAAAGTGAAAAAGATGATTATCGCAAACCGCACCCGCGAACGCGCGCAGGTGCTGGCGGATGAAGTGGGTGCAGAGGTGGTTGCCCTGAGCGACATCGATGAACGCCTAAAAGAGGCGGACATTATCATCAGCTCAACCGCCAGCCCGCTGCCGATTATCGGAAAAGGGATGGTGGAGCGTGCGCTCAAGTCCCGCCGTAATCAGCCGATGCTGCTGGTGGATATCGCCGTCCCGCGCGATGTTGAGCCGGAAGTGGGCAAGCTGCCTAACGCCTATCTCTACAGCGTGGATGACCTGCAAAGCATCATTTCGCACAACCTTGCCCAGCGTAAAGCGGCGGCGGTTCAGGCGGAAACCATCGTCGAGCAGGAAACCAGTGAGTTTATGGCCTGGCTGCGCGCGCAAAGCGCCAGCGAGACCATACGCGAGTACCGCGGGCAGGCGGAGCAGGTGCGTGATGACCTGACTGCCAAAGCGTTAGCGGCCCTTGAACAGGGCGGCGACGCAAATGCGATTATGCAGGATCTGGCGTGGAAACTGACCAACCGCCTGATCCATGCACCAACCAAATCTCTTCAGCAGGCTGCCCGTGACGGGGATGATGAACGCCTGACTATTCTGCGCAACAGCCTCGGGCTGGAATAGCGCCCTATACCCATTTTCTAAGACAAGGTGCACTTACGCCTATGAAGCCTTCTATCGTCGCTAAACTGGAAGCTCTGCACGAGCGCCATGAAGAAGTACAGGCGCTGCTCGGGGATGCCGGGACCATTGCGGACCAGGAACGTTTTCGCGCGCTCTCGCGTGAATACGCGCAGTTAAGTGATGTTTCTAAATGCTTTACCGACTGGCGACAGGTTCAGGAAGATATCGAAACCGCGCAGATGATGCTCGACGATCCTGAAATGCGCGAGATGGCGCAGGAAGAGTTGCAGGATGCGAAAGCGCGTTCTGAAGAGATGGAGCAGCAGCTTCAGGTGCTTCTGCTGCCGAAAGATCCGGACGATGAGCGTAACGCGTTTGTGGAAGTGCGCGCCGGTACCGGCGGTGACGAAGCGGCTCTGTTTGCTGGGGATCTGTTCCGCATGTACAGCCGCTACGCCGAATCGCGTCGCTGGCGAGTGGAGATCATGAGCGCCAACGAAGGCGAACATGGTGGCTACAAAGAGGTTATCGCCAAGATCAGCGGCGACGGCGTGTACGGTCGTCTCAAGTTTGAATCCGGCGGTCACCGCGTGCAGCGCGTACCGGCCACCGAATCTCAGGGCCGCATTCACACCTCCGCCTGTACGGTTGCGGTGATGCCGGAGCTGCCGGAGGCTGAACTGCCGGATATCAATCCGGCGGACCTGCGTATTGATACGTTCCGCTCCTCTGGCGCGGGCGGTCAGCACGTTAACACCACCGATTCCGCCATCCGTATTACCCACCTGCCGACCGGCATCGTCGTTGAATGTCAGGACGAGCGTTCACAGCACAAAAACAAAGCCAAAGCGTTGTCCGTGCTGGGCGCGCGTATCCACGCAGCCGAAATGGCGAAACGCCAGCAGGCGGAAGCCTCTACGCGCCGTAACCTTCTGGGCAGCGGCGATCGCAGCGACCGTAACCGCACCTATAACTTCCCTCAGGGGCGCGTAACCGACCACCGCATCAACCTGACGCTGTACCGTCTGGACGAGGTGATGGAAGGGAAGCTGGATATGCTGATCGAGCCTATCGTGCAGGAATACCAGGCCGACCAGCTGGCGGCGCTGTCCGAGCAGGAATAATGGATTTTCAGCGCTGGTTACGTGAGGCGGCCGGTGAGCTTTCAGAAAGCGAAAGCCCGAAACGCGACGCCGAAATTTTGCTTGAGCATGTGACGGGTAAAGCCCGCACGTATCTGCTGGCTTTTGGCGAAACCGAACTGACCGCGGAACAGGAAGCGCAGCTCGCCGCGCTGCTTGCCCGCCGTAAAACCGGCGAGCCGGTGGCGCACCTTGTCGGTGAGCGTGAGTTCTGGTCGTTACCGCTTTACGTCTCGGCGGCGACGCTGATCCCGCGTCCGGACACCGAGTGTCTTGTAGAGCAGGCGCTGGCGCGTTTACCGGCGGCGGCCTGCAGCATTCTCGATCTCGGTACCGGGACAGGGGCTATCGCGCTGGCGCTCGCTACCGAGCGGCGCGACTGCGCGGTGA
This sequence comes from Enterobacter sp. 940_PEND, assembly GCF_001059415.1. Taxonomy (NCBI): domain Bacteria; kingdom Pseudomonadati; phylum Pseudomonadota; class Gammaproteobacteria; order Enterobacterales; family Enterobacteriaceae; genus Enterobacter; species Enterobacter sp. 940_PEND. Next base: position 32,949 of record NZ_JUMS01000088.1, on the reverse strand, counting down.
CGGCGGTGGATGTAATGCCCGATGCGGTGGCGCTGGCGCAGCGTAACGTGGAACGTCACGGGCTTCGCAACGTGACGGTGCTGCAAAGCAGCTGGTTTGCCGCGCTGGAGAATCGCTCATTTGCGATGGTTGTCAGCAATCCTCCCTACATCGACGAACATGACCCGCACCTTGCGCAGGGAGACGTGCGCTTCGAACCGCTGACGGCGCTCGTGGCCGGCAACGCGGGATTAGCCGATCTCGATCACATTGTGACAACGTCACGAAAACATTTGCTTCCCGGCGGCTGGCTGCTCGTGGAACATGGCTGGACGCAGGGAGAAGCCGTGCGGGCACTGTTTACGCAAGCTGGCTACGCCGCTGTCGAAACCTGCCGCGACTACGGCGGCAACGAACGTCTGACGCTGGGGCAGTGGCTATGAGCCTCTTTACCGTGCTCATTACCGTCCACCTCATTTCCGTTGCGCTGACCATCAGCTTTTTCATCGTCCGTTACTGGTGGCGCTACAGCAACAATCCGCTGACGGATGCCCGCTGGGTGCGTATCGCGCCGCACTGCATCGACACGCTATTGCTCCTTTCCGGTGCCGGGCTCATGTGGAAGACCGGCTATCTGCCATTTACTGATAAAGGTGCATGGCTGACTGAAAAGCTGTTTGGCGTTATCATCTACATCGTTTTGGGTTTTATCGCGCTTGGGCGTCGTCGTCCGCGCAGCCAGCAGGTCGGGTTTATCGCCTTTCTGCTGGGTCTGGTGGTGCTGTACATCATCATTAAACTCGCCACCACAAGAATACCGTTACTGGGGTAAGTCATGAGGTCCTTAGCCGATTTCGAATTTAATAAAGTGCCGCTTTGCGATGGCATGATCCTGATTTCTGAGATGATTCGCGACGATTTTACGTCGCAGTTTGTCTACGATGAGCTGGAGAATCTGGTCAGCCTGGCGCGTGAAGAGATTAATCAGGCTCGCCCGCAAGACTGGCAATTAGAGAAGCTGCTGGAGCTTTTCTACGGCGAATGGGGTTTCTGCGACACGCGGGGCGTGTATCGCCTGTCTGACGCGTTATGGCTGGACCAGGTCTTAAAAAATCGTCAGGGCAGCGCCGTGGCGCTGGGTTCTATTTTGCTGTGGGTCGCGCACCGTCTGGATATTCCGCTAGTCCCGGTCATTTTCCCGACGCAAATGATCCTGCGCGCTGAGTGGCTGGACGGTGAAATGTGGCTCATTAATCCCTTCAACGGCGACACGCTGGATGAACATACGCTGGACGTGTGGCTGAAAGGCAATATCAGCCCGGTGGCTGAACTCTTCAACGAAGATCTCGACGAGGCGGATAACGCAGAAGTGATCCGCAAGCTGCTGGATACGCTGAAGTCTGCGTTAATGGAAGAGCGTCAGATGGAGCTGGCGTTGCGCGCCAGCGAAGTGCTGCTGCAGTTCAACCCGGAAGATCCGTACGAAATTCGCGATCGCGGGCTGATCTACGCGCAGCTCGACTGTGAACACGTGGCGCTGAATGATTTGAATTATTTCGTCGAGCAGTGTCCGGAAGACCCCATTAGCGAAATGATTCGTGCGCAGATCAACGCGATCTCGCACAAACAAATTACACTGCATTAATCTTAATTCCGATTCACACCTGAATAAGGCGATCCTATGAAACAAAAAGTGGTTAGCATTGGTGATATCAAGGTAGCAAACGACCTGCCGTTCGTACTGTTTGGCGGCATGAACGTGCTGGAATCCCGCGATCTCGCCATGCGTATCTGCGAACACTACGTGACCGTGACCCAGAAGCTGGGTATCCCGTACGTGTTTAAGGCCTCTTTTGACAAAGCCAACCGCTCCTCCATCAACTCTTACCGTGGCCCGGGCCTGGAAGAGGGAATGAAAATTTTCCAGGAGCTGAAGCAGACCTTTGGCGTAAAAGTGATCACCGACGTGCATGAAGCCTCTCAGGCGCAGCCGGTGGCAGACGTGGTGGATGTGATTCAGCTCCCGGCATTCCTGGCTCGCCAGACCGACCTGGTTGCGGCGATGGCGAAAACCGGTGCCGTGATCAACGTGAAGAAACCACAGTTCGTCAGCCCTGGGCAGATGGGCAATATCGTCGATAAATTTATCGAAGGCGGCAACGATCAGGTCATTCTGTGTGACCGTGGCGCAAACTTCGGCTACGACAACCTGGTTGTCGACATGCTGGGCTTCAGCGTGATGAAAAATGTCTCCGGCCAGTCTCCGGTGATTTTCGACGTGACCCACGCCCTGCAGTGCCGCGACCCGTTCGGCGCCGCGTCCGGTGGCCGTCGTGCCCAGGTGACCGAGCTGGCGCGCGCCGGCATGGCAACCGGTCTGGCCGGCCTGTTCATTGAAGCGCACCCGGATCCGGATAACGCAAAATGCGACGGCCCATCCGCGCTGCCGCTGGACAAGCTGGAGCCGTTCCTGAAGCAGATCAAAGCGATTGACGATCTGGTGAAGAGCTTCGACGAGCTGGATACCAGCAAATAATAAAAAAACCCGCTTCGGCGGGTTTTTTTTATGCTTTCTCCCTCTCCCTGGGGGAGAGGGTTGGGGTGAGGGCATCAGCCCGCACCGGATAAAATTACGCAAATATCGTCATCAGATACGCAATAAACAAGGCCATATGCGCCGCGCCGTTCAGCACGTTGGTACGCCCGGTTGAGAACGAAATCTGGCACAGCAGCAACGAGGCGACCATCACAATCATCTCCGGCGCGCCCAGCGCAAACTGCAGCTCGTTGCCCGTCATAAAGGCAATCAGCGTCACCACCGGTACGGTGAGTGAAATCGTCGCCAGTACGGAGCCGAAGAACAGGTTCATTGCGCGCTGCACCTGATTATTCAACACCGCTTTCAGCGCGCCCAGCCCTTCCGGCGACAGGATCAGCAGCGCCACCAGGAAGCCGGTAAACGCCACCGGCGCGTTCAGCTCGGTTAACAGCGTCTCCAGCGGGTTAGCGTTCATCTTGGTGACGGCAATCACCGCAATCAGATGCACGATCAGCCAAACCGTATGCCACGCGCTGCTGTGGGCAGACGGCTTGCCGTGGTGCGGGTCATCATCGTCGCCGTCATCTTCATGCTCGTACACAAACAGGCTCTGGTGCGTTTTGGTCTGAATCAACAGGAACACGCCGTACATGGCGGCGGAAATCAGTGCGACCAGCAGCGCCTGCCCGGTGGAAAAGTTTGCACCCGGCAGCGCCATCGGGAAGACCAGCACGATAATCGCAAGCGGGAAGAGGGCGATCAAATACTGTTTAATGCCGAACAGGTTCATATACTGGGTCGCAAATTTGCGCCCGCCCAGCAGCAGAGAGAAGCCTACCAGGCCGCCCGTTACAATCATAATGATCGAATAGAGCGTGTCGCGCATCAGCGTCGGCGCGGCATCGCCGGTCGCCATAAGGGCGGAAATCAGGCTGACTTCGAGAATAACAACGGAAAGGCTGAGAATTAACGATCCGTAAGGCTCGCCCAGACGGTGGGCCAGGACGTCCGCGTGGCGAACGACGCTAAACGCGCTGGTTAAGATGCCGACCAGGGCCAGAATATTGATACCAACCACCACTGGCAGTGACTGACTGCTTCCCCAGAAGAGCAGCACAGCCAGTGCCAGAACCGGGAAAATGAGTGACGTCTCCTTGTGGCGGGTCTTTACCGCCTCGTGTGTTGCTGTCATGTGCTTCTCCATCAATGCAGGTGCTTGTAATTATAGATAGATTTTTGAGGTCATTAAATTAACAGAACTCTGTTAAATACCCTTTGTTTTTTACTTAATTTTACCCTTTTTCATTATTTTCATTTCTGATGTCCATAATGCCGTGTTTTTGTTGAATACCCATTAAATAACAGTCAATTAAAAATATAATGCACTCATAAATTATTGTCGGGTGGCACCATGGCATATCGTCGTCCACACTTATCTCTTTAACCAAAAGAGAGGTTAGTGATGCCCTATAAAGCGAAACGTGAATTACCGGATAACGTGCAAAACGTGCTGCCCGCCCACGCGCAGGATATCTACAAAGAGGCGTTCAACAGCGCCTGGGATCAGTACAAAGACAAGGACGATCGCCGGGATGATGCCAGCCGTGAAGAGACGGCCCACAAAGTCGCCTGGGCCGCAGTAAAACATGAATATGAGAAAGGAGACGACGATAAATGGCATAAAAAGAAATAGTCGTGAAATGATTCGCTGCCTTCATTTTGACTTTTCAGGCGGTTGAACTTCCGTTGTATTGCAACTGGTCCGCTAATTGCTTATCGTTATTCGACTGCTGGCAAAATGACCAGCACAGAATGCCGGGAAGGCGAATTACAGATGTCGCAAGGAAGCATGCAGTGGCGGAGGTGGAAAGTGTTAACGCGTGATTTCTTAATGAAGGCAGATTGTAAGACGGCATTTGGTGCTATTGAGGAATCGCTTCTCTGGTCAGCTGAACAACGTGCGGCGTCACTCGCTGCCACGCTTGCCTGCCGCCCGGATGATGGCCCGGTATGGATTTTTGGCTACGGCTCCCTGATGTGGAACCCGGCTCTGGAATTTGTCGAATCGGCAACGGGAACGCTGCCTGGCTGGCATCGCGCGTTTTGCCTGCGCCTGACGGCCGGACGCGGCAGCGCGTGCCAGCCCGGGCGCATGCTTGCACTGAAAGAGGGCGGGCGCACCACGGGCGTGGCGTATCGCCTGCCGGATGCCACGCTGGAAGAGGAGCTCACGCTGCTCTGGAAGCGCGAGATGATCACCGGCTGCTATATGCCGAGCTGGTGCAAGCTGGAACTGGACGACGGACGCACCGTCAACGCGCTGGTGTTTATTATGGATCCGCGCCATCCGCTGTATGAAGCGGATACCCGCACGCAGGTGATTGCCCCGTTGATTGCCGCCGCCAGCGGGCCGCTGGGCACCAACGCGCAGTATCTGTTCTCCCTCGATCAGGAGCTGACACGCCTCGGCATGAAGGACGATTGTCTGAATGAGCTGGTGGTGAAGGTGAAGGCGCTGCTGGAAGGGAACCCGCTCAACAGCACGCTGCGACAGGGTTTTGCCTGACAATACGCCCGGCTTGCCGGGCGTTTAAACTTATGCTGCCACGTAGCTGACGGAATGCTCCAGCGACTGGCTGTGGCTATCGATCAGCACATCCCACGTCCCGGTATACGGCACGGTAAGCCAGGCTTTATCGTCCTGTACGGTGAGAATATCCGCCTGGGACTGTTTTTGCGCTTTCGAACTCATCAGATGAATACGACAGCGTTCTGAGCAACGCACCACTACCGTATCCCCACCAAACAGTTTCAAACTTGTTTTTACCAGTGCCATTTTTTTACCCCGTAGTCTTAAACAACGCTCTCCCTGCTGCCATATCCGAGCGTGATGTTGTTCACAATTCACTCATGGCATAACACCAAAGGGGAGGGGGTGGGATGCTGATTTTGATCAAAAAATGGCATAACGATTAAACAAAAATGACAAAATTCCTCAAAATTTAGGCTGGCGCGCGTTTTACCCGCTAAACGCGCTCCGGAAGAAGATTAAATGCGGAAATGCCCGGCTGTTTCAGCAAGGTCGCCCGCCTGGCTCTGCAGGGCACCCGCGGCGGCGGCGGATTCCACCACCAGTTCGGCGTTCTGCTGAACCATTCTGTCGAGATGGGTCACCGCGTGGTTTATCTCATGAATCCCTTTCATCTGCTCGCTGGTGGCGATGGAGATTTCGCGCATGATGCCAGAGACGCTGCCGATGCTGGAGCGGATCTCATCCATGCTTTCCCCCGCCAGATGTACGTAGCGGGAGCCTGTTGCCACGCTGTCGGTGGTGGAGTCAATCAGGGATTTGATCTCTTTCGCCGCCTGAGCGCTACGGCTCGCCAGGTTACGCACTTCGCCTGCTACGACGGCAAACCCGCGCCCCTGCTCACCCGCACGCGCCGCCTCGACGGAGGCGTTCAGCGCCAGAATGTTGGTCTGGAAAGCAATGCCGTCAATCACGCTGGTGATATCGCCAATTTTTGCCGACGCGACTTCAATAGACTGCATGGTGCTGATCGCCTGGGATACCACCTCGCCGCCGCGCGCCGCGGCCGCTGAGGCCTTGCTCGCCTGGTCGTTGGCTTCTGCCGCCGATTCATTCGACTGCGTCACGGAGGCGGTGATCTGCTCCACGGCGCTGGCCGTCTCGCGCAGGCTGGATGCCGCCTGCTCGGTACGTCCGGAAAGATCCTGGTTACCTGCGGCTATCTCCTGCGCCGCGTTTTTCACCGATTCACTGGCATCCCGGAGCTGCACCATCACCACCGACAGTTTATCGCTGAAGGCGTTAAAGGCCTGGGCAATTTGCGCGACCTCGTCCTCGCCGCTGTCCGGCAGGCGCTGGGACAGATCGTTAGTGCCGTTAGCAATGTTGTGCATCGCGTCGCGAATGTCGGACAAACGCTTGAGCAGGCGGGCAATCAGGAAATGCACAATGGCGGCGCTCAGCAGTGCGAGGATCACCAGCGAAATCCCCGAGGCTTTAAGCAGGGAACGCATGCCGGAGGTGGCGTCACCGCTGTCGAGCGCGACGACTAACAGCCAGTTTGTGCCAGGCACGGCTGTCGCCACGAAGGTTTTTTCAGCGTCGTTTAGCGTTCCGTCGACGGGGTTACCGCTTTTCAGCGCAGCAAAATCAATGCCCTTGATTGTCTCAGCAAACGGTTTCAGCGTGAGGGCAGGATCGTTAGCGGCAATCACGCTGCCGTCACTGTTCAGAAGCAACCCGCTGCTGGCCGGGGTTGGATGGATCCCGCGCACGTTAGCCACTACGCTGTCCATCGCTACATCGCCCGCCACGACCGCTTTGAGCGTGCCATTTTCTTTCACCGGCACGGCGAAGGTAACCACCAGTTTACCGGTCCCCGCGTCAACGTATGGCGCGGTGACAACCGGACCGTCCGTGCTGACCACCTGCTGATACCACGGGCGAATAGTCGGGTCATAGTCCGCCGGAACGCCCGCCGGTTCAGAGAATTTCGCCGTTTTGCTGGCGTAGCCAACATAGACGTTGGTGAATCCACCCGCCTGAGCAAGCTGTTTAAACACCGGAACCGGGTCGTCACTCAGCGCAACGGTCTGCGCGGAGGCGATCACCGTCATCTTGCTTTTTACCCAGTCGGCAATCGCCATGTTATGGCTGGCGCTGGTGCTGGTCAGGATATCGCGCTGGGACTGCTGGTTATCCTGGCGCGTGACCTGGAAGTTGATAACGGTATTAAGGAGAAGGGCGACGACCAGACAGCCTGCCGTCGCCGCGATGATGCGTGCACGAATCGATCTGAACATAAGTGAAATACCTGCTGTGTTGTTTCCATGCCTATCGGCAACCCCGCAGGTAAACTTGATGCTGAAACCGCGTCCATAAGAAAATAATATTTTTACGGGTTTATTATTAAAAAGTTAATACTTTATCGGCGGACAGCGTCCACTCGGCCAGCTCAACCAGCGTACCAATCTCTACGCCATCAATCAGCGGCAGACCGGTAATGCCGCGGCCGTCGGTGCAGGTCTTGCACAGCTTCACCGGCACGTTTTGCGCGGTGAGGATCTCCAGCATCTGCTGAATGTTATAGCCCTCTGCCGGTTTTTGACCCTTCAGCCCCGCGGTGACCGCGTCCGACATTAAAAAGAGTCGTAACGCCAGGTCGCTCTCTTTTTCACGCAGCGCAATCGCCAGGCGCAGACTGTTGAAAAGGGATTCGCTGCCGTAAGCCGCACCGTTGGCGACGATCACAATCTTTTGCATGTTGACTCCTGTTCTTATAAAGGCACGAATATTGCTTAGCTTTTCCAAGTTTAGCTGTTCTGGAGAGTAAGCATGACATTAATGGCTGGCATTTCGCCAGGCGCTGGCGAATGGCTCGAGCGCGCAAGGATGATGCGCCGGGAGCAGCTCAGCAAGCTGGCACAGCTTGGCGTGCTTGTGCACGGCATTAGCCAACTGGTGCATATGTTACAGTGCGAGCGTGGGGCGTCCAACGTCTGGCTCTGTTCACAGGGTAAGCTCTACGCTCCTGAATGCAAAGCCAGCCGGGCGCTGGTGGATGAAAACCTCGCTGCACTTTATGACATTCTTGAAAAACAGTCGCCGATCCCGGGAAGTACGGTCTGTGAACGCATCGGCGGCGCGCTCCTGAGCCTTGATATGCTTCCCGCGCTGCGCGACGGTGTTATTCAGCAAACGGTAACGGCGCCGCAGGCGATGGAACACTACTCCCGCATGCTTCGCCATCTGCTCAGTATCGTACCGCAGCTCAATGACAGCATTGACGATCCGCAAATCGCCGGGCGTTTTGTTGCCCTTTATAGCCTGATGCAGGGGAAAGAGCTGGCGGGACAGGAACGGGCCCTGGGAGCGATTGGCTTCACGCAGGGCTTTTTCGATGATGTGACTCGCCAGAGGCTGGTTGACCGCATCGACGGGCAGCAGGCCTGCTTTGAAATTTTTCTCTCACACAGCTCCGCTGACGTCCAGACCACCTTTTCTCTGCACTGTCAGCCCGATCTTGAAACGGAGCAACTCCGGCGCGTGGCCTGCACCCGCCAGCCTGCCGCGGATGATGGCCTTACCGCTCTGGCCTGGTTTGCTCTGCAAACCGCGCGCCTTGAGCATCTGCGCACGCTGGAGGAGACGCTCATCGCCGATCTGATGACGGCGGTGGACGAGCGTATTTACCGTAACGATGAGTACGTGCCTCCCGCCGATGAGCAGGACGATCCGCTGATACAGTATCCGGAAAAACCGTTGCTCACCCTGGTGCGCCAGCAGGCGCGCGAGATAGAACAGCTCTCGCGCCAGCTTGCATCGCTGCGCGACACGCTTGAAGAGCGCAAAGTCATTGATAAAGCGAAAAGCCTGCTGATGACCCACCAGAATATGAGTGAGGAACAGGCCTGGACGGCGCTGCGCAAAATGGCGATGGACAAGAACCAAAGGATGGTGGATATCGCCCGCGCGCTGCTGATGGTGAAGAATTTATGGCAGATAATACCAAAGGAGTAGCTGCACGGTCAGCGGGCATTTTATGCCTGATTAAGGTGCGTGCAGGCGAGGGGAGTTCGGTTAGCGCCCCGGAAAAAGCGGGTTAAAACCTGGCATTCACTTTGCATTATCAGATTAACCATTTTTGACGATGCGCCAACGGCGGCGCATGCGTCTTCGGGATAAAGGCGTCCACTGGTGCTTCGGCATCGTGGGCGCTTTTTTTTTTGGTTTTTTTTCAGGAGTGGTCATGGCGGATTTGTCGAGACGGCGTTTTTTGCAGGCCAGCGTGCTGGCGAGTGGTGCAATGCTGTTACCGGGTATCATGCAGGCCGCATGGGCGGCAGGCTCGGATAAACCGGAGCAGGAAACGGTGCGCATCGGGTTTATCCCGCTGACCGACTGCGCCCCGGTGGTTATCGCAGCGCTGAAAGGCTTTGATAAAAAATACGGTATTACCATCGTGCCCACCAAAGAGGCGAGCTGGGCGGCGGTGCGCGACAAGCTGGTGGCGGGAGAACTGGACGCCGCACACATTCTTTACGGCCTGCTGTACGGCCTGGAGCTGGGCATCGCCGGCAAGTCGCAGCAGATGGCTAACCTGATGACCCTCAACCAGAACGGTCAGGCCATCACGCTCTCCAGCGATTTGGCGGAGAAGGGCGTTCGCGATCTCGATGGGCTGAAAAAGCTGATTGGGCAGCAGGCGCCCGGCACCTACACCTTCGCGCACACCTTCCCGACCGGGACGCACGCCATGTGGCTGTACTACTGGCTGGCCAGCGCGGGCATTAACCCCTTTGACGACGTGCGCACGGTAGTGGTGCCGCCGCCGCAGATGGTGATGAACATGCGCGTTGGCAACATGGTCGGCTTTTGCGTCGGCGAGCCGTGGAACGCACGTGCCATCAACGACCGCATCGGTTTTACCGCCGCCACGTCGCAGTCCATCTGGGCCGATCATCCGGAAAAAATCCTCGGCACGCGTCGCGACTGGGTGGAGAAAAACCCGCACACCGCGCGGGCGCTGGTCAGCGCGGTGCTGGAGGCGGCGCGCTGGATCGAAGCCTCCCCGGAAAACAAGCGCGAGACCGCGAGGATCCTCTCCCGCCGGGCGTGGCTCAACTGCAAGGAACAGTATCTCACCGGCCGCATGCTCGGCGAGTACGACAACGGCCTGGGCCAGCGCTGGCAGGACGCGCACCCGATCCGCTTCTTCAACGAGGGGGCCGTCAGCTACCCATATCTCTCAGACGGCATGTGGTTCTTAACCCAGTTCCGCCGCTGGGGCTTGCTCAAATCCGCGCCGGACTACGCGGGTATTGCACAGCGCATTAACCAGACCGCGGTCTGGCAGGATGCCGCCACGGCGTTGGGGGGCATCAGCACACCGACTTCACCATTACGCAGCAGCACATTGATGGACGGCACCGTCTGGAACGGTACCGATCCGGAAGGATACGCCAGCCGTTTCGCTATTCACCGTAAAGGGGCCTGATTATGCAGCATCTGCAAAAGACGAATTCACACGAGACGCCGGAGAGTGGAGAGGTGTTTCTCCTGCCTTCGGTGCAGGTTCGCCGCCGTACGCCGACGTTTGCGCGTCGGATTAATGCGATCCTTCAGCGCATCATCCCGGCGTTTCTCGGTCTGGGACTGCTGGTGGTGCTCTGGCAGCTGGCGGCGATTAACAGCAAAGGTTTCCCGACGCCGCTCAGCACGCTCGATTCCGCCATCACCCTGTTTGCCGATCCGTTTTATCGCGACGGGCCAAACGACATGGGCATCGGCTGGAACGTGCTCGCCTCATTACAGCGCGTGGCGGTGGGGTTTGGCCTGGCCGCGCTCGCCGGGATCCCGCTCGGCTTCCTGATTGGTCGCTTCACCTTTTTCTCTCGCATGTTCGGCCCGCTGATCGCGCTGTTACGCCCGGTTAGCCCGCTGGCCTGGCTGCCCATCGGCCTGCTGCTGTTTCAGAAAGCGGAGCCCGCGTCGAGCTGGACCATTTTTATCTGCTCCATCTGGCCGATGGTGATCAACACCGCCGAAGGCGTGCGGTGTATTCCGCAGGACTACCTTAACGTCGCCCGGGTGCTGCAGCTTTCCGAGTGGACCATCATGCGCCGCATTCTCTTCCCGACGGTGCTGCCCGCGGTGCTGACCGGGGTGCGTCTGTCCATCGGCATCGCCTGGCTGGTGATCGTCGCCGCCGAGATGCTCACCGGCGGTTTAGGGATCGGCTTCTGGATCTGGAACGAGTGGAACAACCTCAACGTCGAAAACATTCTCATCGCCATCGTCATCATTGGCGTGGTCGGGTTGCTGCTGGAGCAGGGGCTGATGCTGATCGCCCGTCGCTTTAGCTGGCAGGAAAAATAAGGAGCGAACATGAAACCATTAATCCAGGTCCAGGCCGTGAGCCAGCGTTTTTCCACCGCCAGCGGCGAATTTCTGGCGCTGCAGAACGTCTCCTTTGATATCCATGAGGGCGAAACCGTCAGCCTGATTGGGCACTCCGGCTGCGGTAAATCGACGCTCCTTAACCTTATCGCTGGGATCACGCTGCCGACGGAAGGCGGGCTGATTTGCGACAACCGCGAAATTGCCGGGCCGGGCCCGGAGCGCGCGGTGGTATTCCAGAACCATTCGCTGCTGCCGTGGCTCACCTGCTTCGACAACGTGGCCCTGGCGGTCGATCACGTGTTTCGCCACAGCATGAGCAAGGCGGAGCGCCGGGAGTGGATTGAGCACAACCTCGACCGCGTGCAGATGGGGCACGCCCTGCACAAGCGCCCGGGGGAGATCTCCGGCGGCATGAAGCAGCGCGTCGGGATTGCCCGCGCGCTGGCGATGAAGCCGAAAGTCCTGCTGATGGATGAACCCTTCGGCGCGCTGGATGCGCTGACGCGCGCCCATCTGCAGGACTCGGTGATGCAGATCCAGCAGGCGCTGAACACCACCATCGTGCTGATTACCCACGACGTGGACGAGGCGGTGCTGCTCTCCGATCGCGTGCTGATGATGACCAACGGCCCGGCGGCGACCGTCGGGGAGATCCTGCACGTTGACCTGCCGCGCCCGCGCAACCGGGTGCAGCTGGCGGACGACAGCCGCTATCACCACATGCGCCAGCAGATCCTGCATTTCCTCTATGAAAAGCAGCCAAAAGCGGCGTAGCGAGGGGGCTTTGATGCGACTGGTCATTATCGGAAATGGCATGGCGGCCACGCGGCTGATTGCCTCGCTCACCGGGCGTGCTGCCGATCGTTTCGCAATTACCGTCATCGGTGATGAGCCGGAGCATGCCTATAACCGCATCCAGCTTTCGCCGGTGCTGGGCGGTGAAAAGCAGGCTGCAGACATCTGCCTTCAGGGTGACGAATGGTACCAGTCGCGCGGCGTGACGGTGCTGCGGGGCGAAAAGGCGCTCGCCGTGAACGTGGACGCGCGGGAAGTGCAAACCACCGCCCGCACGCTGGGCTGGGATGCGCTGGTGTATGCCACCGGATCAACGCCCTCTATTCCGCCAATTCCCGGCTGCGATGCGCCGCATGTCTTCACGTTCCGTACCCTGGCAGATACCCGGGCCATTCAGGCGATCGTCGGTCCGGCGGTGGTGCTGGGCGGCGGCGTGCTCGGGGTTGAGGCGGCGGCTGCGCTGGCGCGTTCAGGTGACGAGGTCACGCTTGTTCATCGCGGTCCGTGGCTGATGGAGCAGCAGCTGGATCGGCAGGCGGGAATGCTGCTGGAAGAGGCGCTGGCGGCGCGGGGCGTGCGCTGTGAGCTCGTCTCTGGCATCGCAGCGGTGAACGGAGATAGCGTGACGCTGCTTAACGGACGCAGTATCGCCGCCGCGCGCGTGGTGCTAGCGACCGGCGTGCAGCCCAGCGTCACGCTGGCGCAGGCCAGCGGCATTCGCTGCGCGCGCGGCATCGTGGTGGATCGCCAGATGCAAACCTCCGAGCCGGACGTCTACGCCATTGGCGAGTGCTGCGAAATTGACGGCCAGACGTTTGGCCTGGTCGCCCCCTGTCTGGCGCAGGCGGATATCCTTGCCGCCCGGCTGGCCGGAGACGTCACCGCGCCGTTTACCCTGACCGACAGCGGGATGCGCCTCAAGGTGACCGGCGTGGAGCTGTTCAGTCTCGGTCGCGCGGCAGTGCAGGAGGGCGACGTGGTCTGGAGCGCATGGGATCCGCTGACCCGTCACTATCGCCGTTTACTGATCAATCAAGAGGCGCTGGCTGGCGTACTGCTGATGGGCGACTGCCGCAGCGCGGCAACATTTACCGATTTACTGGCAACGGCTGCGCCCGCCCACGCGGACTGGCTGTTCGATCGTTTCACTACGCAACCGCAGGTTGCAGGACACAATGCTATGACAAAACCTACTCTGGTGGTGGTTGGGCACGGTATGGTCGGCCATCATTTCCTCGAAGATTGCGTGAACCGCAATCTGCATCAGCAGTATCAGATCGTTGTCTTTGGCGAGGAGCGCTATGCCGCCTACGACCGCGTGCATCTGTCGGAATATTTTGGCGGCCGCAGCGCGGCGTCGCTTTCGCTGGTGGAAGGGGATTTCTTTGTCGACAACGGCATTGAGCTGCGCCTGTCGCAGCAGGTCGTCGCTATCGATCGCGACGCGCGCGTGGTGCGCACCGCCAGCGGGCACGAAACCCACTGGGACAAGCTGGTGCTGGCGACCGGCTCATACCCGTTCGTGCCGCCCGTGCCGGGCAACGATTTGCCGGGCTGTTTTGTCTACCGCACCCTTGACGACCTGGACAACATTGCTGCACATGCGGCGGGCTCGCGCCGCGGCGTGGTGATTGGCGGCGGCCTGCTCGGGCTGGAGGCGGCGAATGCCCTGAAGCAGCTCGGGCTGGAAACCCACTTGGTTGAGTTTGCGCCCAACCTGATGGCGGTCCAGCTCGACAACGACGGCGCGGCGATGCTGCGCAAGAAAATTGAGGCGCTGGGCGTCGGCGTTCACACCAGTAAAGCGACAACGGAGATCGCCACGGCGGACAGCGGGCTGGTGCTGCGCTTTGCCGATGGCGAACAGCTGGAAACGGACATGGTGGTCTTTTCTGCCGGCATTCGTCCGCAGGACGCGCTGGCGCGCAGCAGCGGGCTGGCTATCGGCGAACGCGGCGGGATCTGCATTGACGACGGCTGTCGCACCTCCGATCCGGACGTGCTGGCCATTGGTGAATGCGCCCTGTGGGAGGGGAAAATCTTCGGGCTGGTTGCGCCCGGCTATCAGATGGCGCGGGTGGCCGCCGCCGCGCTGGCGGGAGAGGATAAAACCTTCACCGGCGCGGATATGAGTACTAAGCTCAAGCTGCTGGGCGTGGACGTGGCCTCGTTCGGCGACGCTCACGGGCGCACGCCGGGGGCGCTGAGCTATCAGTGGACGCACGGTCCGCAGCAAATCTACAAGAAAATCGTGGTCAGCCACGACGGCAAAACGCTGCTCGGCGGCGTGCTGGTGGGTGACGCCAGCGAATACGCCACGCTGGTGCAGATGATGCTTAACGGGATAGCCCTGCCAAAAGAGCCGGAAACGCTGATATTACCCGCGTCGTCAGGCAGCGCGCCAAAAGCGCTCGGCGTGGCGGCGCTGCCGGAAAGCGCGCAGATCTGTTCGTGTCATAACGTCAGCAAAGGCGATATCTGCCGGGCGGTGAGCGCGGGCGCGACGGATATCGGCGCCGTTAAGCAGTGCACCAAAGCGGCGACCGGCTGCGGGGGATGTAGCGCGCTGGTGAAGCAGGTGATGGAGTTCCAGCTGGCGGAGCAGGGCGTGGAGGTGAAAAAGGACATCTGCGAGCACTTCCCGTACTCGCGCCAGGAGATTTACCACCTCGTGCGCGTCAACCATATCCGCACCTTTGACCAGCTTATCAGCCGCTACGGACAGGGGCACGGATGTGAGATCTGCAAGCCGCTGGTGGGATCGGTGCTCGCCTCCTGCTGGAACGAGTATCTGCTGAAACCGGCACACCTGCCGCTGCAGGACACCAACGACCGCTACTTCGCCAACATCCAGAAGGACGGCACCTACTCCATCGTGCCGCGCATGCCCGCAGGGGAAGTGACCGCCGACGGGCTGATCGCCATCGGCCAGATTGCGAAACGCTACAGCCTGTACAGCAAAATTACCGGCGGACAGCGAATCGACCTTTTCGGCGCCACTCTGGAACAGTTGCCTGAGATCTGGCAGGCGCTGGTCGAGGCCGGGTTTGAAACCGGGCACGCTTACGGGAAATCCCTGCGCACGGTGAAATCCTGCGTCGGTTCAACCTGGTGCCGCTACGGGGTGCAGGACTCCACCGGCCTCGCGGTCAGGCTTGAGCACCGCTACAAGGGGCTGCGCGCGCCGCACAAAATCAAAATGGCGGTCTCCGGCTGCACCCGCGAGTGCGCGGAGGCGCAGAGCAAAGACGTGGGGGTGATTGCCACCGATAAAGGCTGGAACCTCTATCTGTGCGGCAACGGCGGGATGAAGCCGCGCCACGCGGATCTCTTCGCCAGCGATCTGGACGACGAAACGCTGATCCGCACCGTCGACCGTTTCCTGATGTTTTACATCCGCACGGCGGATCGCCTGCAGCGCACCAGCACCTGGATGGACAACCTTGAGGGTGGCCTCGACTATCTGCGCGAGGTGATCCTCAACGACAGCCTTGGCATCGCCCACGAGCTGGAGCAGGAGATGGCCCGGGTGGTGGAAACCTACCAGTGCGAATGGCAAACCACGCTCAGCAATCCCAACCGCCTGGCGCTGTTCCGCACGACGGTGAACGAGACCGCGCCGGATGAAAGCAAGCGCTGGCAGGAAATCTGCGGCATCGACGATATCCCCGAGCAGGCGGGCATCGGCGCGCGGCTTGGACGTAAGCCGATTGCGCTCTTCCGCTTTGGCAAAACCGTTTACGCCCTCGACGATCGGGAGCCGGGCGGCGAGGCGAACGTGCTTTCACGCGGCATTCTTGGCGATGCGTCGGGCGAGCCGGTGGTGATTTCACCGCTGTATAAGCAGCGCATTCGCCTGCGCGACGGCTGTCAGGTAGAGAACGGCGAACCCGCGGTGCGCGCCTGGCCGGTGAAAATTGAAAACGGCAAGGTATGGGTTGGCAGCGACGCCCTGGTAATGCGTGCGGAGGCTTCATGACGGAAACCCGGACAACGTGCCCCTACTGCGGGGTCGGCTGCGGCGTAGTTGCCAGCGTGGAAGGTGAAGCGGTCAGCGTTCGGGGAGATGAAACCCATCCTGCGAACCTGGGTCGCCTGTGCGTGAAAGGATCGGCCCTGGGGGAAACGACGGGGTTACAGGGGCGATTGCTGCGCCCCGCTGTTGACGGACTTGAGGTGGACTGGGCGCAGGCGCTGAACGCGGCGGGGGAGCGTCTGCGGGAGATTATCGACACATGGGGACCGCAGGCGGTGGCGTTTTACGCCTCCGGCCAGCTGTTGACCGAGGATTACTATGCCGCCAACAAGCTGATGAAAGGATTTATCGGTGCGGCAAACATCGATACTAACTCCCGGCTCTGTATGTCCTCGGCGGTGGTGGGCTACAAGCGCGCCTTTGGCGAAGACGTGGTGCCGTGCAGCTATGAGGATGTGGAAAACAGCGATCTGGTGGTGCTGGCTGGCTCGAACGCGGCCTGGACGCATCCGGTGCTCTATCAGCGGCTGGTGCAGGCGAAGCACGACAACCCGCAGATGAAGGTGGTGGTAATCGATCCCCGCAGAACAGCCACCTGTGATATTGCTGACCTGCATCTGGCGCTCGCCCCCGGCAGCGACTCCGGGCTGTTTGTCGGTCTGCTTAATGTGATTCAGGGAACGGATGAGTGGCCCGTTGAGCGCGTGGCGGCGTTTTGCGGCCTCTCGCCGCAGGATATTGGCACCTTTTACGACTGGTTTATGACGGCGCCCCGGGCCATCACGCTCTACACCATGGGGATCAACCAGTCCACCAGCGGCAGCGACAAGTGTAACGCCATCATTAACGTTCATCTTACCAGCGGGAAGTTCAACCGTCCGGGCTGCGGCCCGTTTTCGCTGACCGGACAGCCAAACGCGATGGGCGGACGGGAAGTTGGCGGACTGGCGAACCAGCTGGCGGCACACATGAACTTTGAGCCGGACGATCTTTCGCGGGTGGCGCGTTTCTGGGGAACGGAACGGCTGGCGCAGACGCCGGGCCTGATGGCGGTGGAGCTGTTTGACGCGATTGCCCGCGGTGAGGTGAAGGCGGTGTGGATTATGGGCACCAACCCTGCCGTGTCGCTCCCGGACAGCCACGCGGTGTGTCAGGCGCTGGCGGGCTGCCCGCTGGTGATGGTCTCTGAGGTGATGAACGATACCGACACCAGCCGGTTCGCCCATATCCGTTTTCCGGCTTTGGGCTGGGGAGAAAAGGACGGGACGGTGACCAATTCCGAGCGGCGCATTTCACGCCAGCGCGCGTTTCTGCCCGCGCCGGGCGAAGCGAAGCCGGACTGGTGGATCGTCGCGCAGATGGCGAAACGGCTGGGCTACGGCGAGGCCTTTGCCTGGCAACATCCGCACGAGATTTTTTGCGAACATGCGGCGCTGACGGCCTTTGAAAATGACGGCGCGCGGGCATTTAATCTTCATGAACTGGCTGCGCTAACCCGTGAGGAGTGGGATCAGCTTGAGCCTTATCAGTGGCCGACGGGGAATTTTCCGCGCCGAAACATCGTTCCCGTTAACCCTCTGTCGCACGGTGCGACGGTCAGCGCGTTGTACCCGCTGATTCTCAACTCCGGACGCATCCGCGATCAGTGGCATACAATGACGCGAACAGGATACGTGGCCAGACTGATGCAGCATATCGCCGAACCGTTTGTTGAGGTTTGCCCCGCAGACGCGGTTCGGTTTTCCCTGTGCGACGGCCAGCTGGCGCGCATCAGCTCGCCGCGCGGCGTGATGGTCGTCAGAGTACGAATCAATGACGGGATACGGGAAGGCGAGGCGTTTGCCCCGATGCACTGGAACGCTGAGTTTTCCCGCCAGGGAAAGGTGAATGCGCTGGTGGAAGGGCGCTGCGATCCGGTTTCTGGCCAGCCGGAGAGTAAACAAACCGCGGTCAGAATTCTGCCGTGGCAGCCCGCCTGGCAGGGGGAACTCTATGCCCGGGAATGGCCGGAAATGCCCTCTTCGGCTTACTGGTGGCGTAAAGCCTCACGCCTGACGGTGGCGGGCGATCAACCGCTGCTGTCGTGGGTAATGGATTACGCCGGCGTCCGGGGCTGGCAGCTGCACGTTGCGCAAACCGGCGAACGCAGCAGCGTGCTGGCCTGGCATGAAGGCCAGCTGATGCTGGGCTTCTGGGAGGGCACTGCGTTACCGGCGCTGGCGCATACGGTGATTGAAGCCGCTTTTCAATCCCCACCCGTGCTGGCCTCAGAACGTCACGCCTTGCTGAACGGACAGAGCGTCGGGAAGGAAGCGGATCCGGGACGCATCATCTGCAGCTGTTTCAGCGTCGGGGAGAATACGATACGGGAGGCGATCGTCGGAGGGTGTGATTCCATCAACGCGCTGGGGGCGACGCTGCGCTGTGGTACGAACTGTGGTTCCTGCGTGCCGGAGCTGAAAGGGCTGTTTCAGGATAATCCTGAAATGTCCGCCAGGACTGCATTTCAGGGCTTATCGCGTTAACATAATAAGAGTTTATTCATAAACACAGGTTCTTATTGACGACGTTGATGGCTGTATCGTCCCGCATTCGTTTGCTGTTTTTACTCCCCCTTCTTACGGTCGGAGCCGTTCACGGTGCGCCGAATTCCTTTATCCAGCAGGCACAAAATCCCTTTGATAATGACGGGGATAATCTGCCTGACCTCGGTATGGCCGCCCCAACCGGGGAGGGGGAAAAACACCTGGCCGAAATGGCGAAAGCCTTTGGTGAAGCCAGCATGACCGACAACGGCCTGACAACGGGCGAGCAGGCGCGTCAGTTTGCGTTTGGCCAGGTGCGCGACGCGGTGAGCGGCGAAGTGAACCAGCAGATTGAATCCTGGCTTTCGCCCTGGGGGAACGCCAGCGTGAACCTACTGGTGGATAACGATGGCAAATTTAACGGCAGCAGCGGGAGCTGGTTTATCCCCTGGAACGATAACAACCGTTATCTGAGCTGGAGCCAGCTTGGCCTGACCCAGCAGACGGATGGCCTGGTCAGTAACGCAGGAATTGGTCAGCGCTGGATCGCCGGGAAATGGCTGCTGGGTTACAACACCTTTTACGATAACCTCCTGGATGAAAATCTGCAGCGTGCCGGGCTGGGCGCGGAAGCGTGGGGGGAAAATCTGCGCCTGTCAGCGAACTATTATCAGCCCTTTGCCGGCTGGCGCGACCGCTCCGACGTCCAGGAGCAGCGTATGGCGCGCGGATATGACGTCACCGCTAAAGCCTGGCTGCCGTGGTTCCATCATCTGAATACCAGCGTGAGCTTCGAGCAATACTTTGGCGATAACGTCGATCTCTTCAACAGCGGAACGGGCTATCACAATCCGGTGGCGGTGAATCTGGGGCTTAACTATACCCCCGTTCCGCTGGTCACCCTGACCGCCGCGCACAAGCAGGGCGAAAGTGGCGAGAGCCAGAATAACCTTGGGCTGAAGCTCAACTATCGCTTTGGCGTGCCGCTGGTGAAGCAGCTTTCCGCCGGTGAAGTCGCCGCCACGCGCTCCCTGCGCGGAAGCCGCTACGACTCGCCGGAGCGCAATAGCCTGCCGGTGATGGAGTTCCGCCAGCGTAAAACGCTGTCCGTCTGGCTTGCAACGCCGCCGTGGGATCTGAAAGGGGGCGAGACCGTTATGCTGAAGCTTCAGGTTCGCAGCGCGAACGGCATTCGTCAGATCCACTGGCAGGGGGATACGCAGGCGCTGAGCCTGACGTCGCCGGCCAAAAGCAACAGCAGCGACGGCTGGAGTGTGATTATGCCTGCCTGGAATGACGGTGAAGGGGCAACAAACCGCTGGCACCTGTCGGCGGTGGTGGAAGATGAGAAAGGCCAGCGCGTCTCGTCCAATGAGATCGTGCTGACCGTCGTGCAGCCGCTGGTCGCATTGCCCGACAACGACCCGCGCTGGAAGCTTCTGCCGGAGGAGTAATCCTTAAAAAATGCGTTCCTGATGCACCCACACCGCGGCTTCAACGCGGGATTTTAGCTTCATTTTCTTCAGCATATGCTTCACGTGCACTTTAACCGTGCTTTCGGTGATGTCCAGGCGGCGGGCGATCATCTTGTTAGGCAGCCCCTGGGCAATGAGTTTGAGAATATCGCGCTCGCGCGGCGTTAACTGGCTGACGTCGCGGTCAGAGGTGGCGCGATTGGCGCGCAGGCTGGCGGCCAGCACCGGCGTTAAGGCTTCGCTGAGAACCATCTCGCCCGCCGCGGCCTGCTGCAGCGCCTTAAGCAAGTCTTCCGGCTCCATATCCTTGAGCAGATAACCATCCGCCCCTCGCTTCAGCGCCGTGACCACATCCTCTTCATGGTTCGACACGCTAAAGACGACGATGCGCCCGGAAAGCGATTTTTCCCGCAGCTTGTCGAGGGTTTCCAGACCGTTCATGCCGGGCATATTCAGATCGAGCAGGATCAGGTCGGGATCGAGGGATTCGGCAAGCTCAATGCCCTGTTCACCGTTGCTGGCTTCGCCCACCACGGTGATATCGGGTGCCATGCTGACCAGCTGTTTCACGCCAGTACGCAGCATCGGATGGTCGTCGATCAGCAGGATGGATGCCGGTTCCTGATTAGTCATGGGTTTCTCCTTGAGCAGTTGTAAGCGGTTTCTCGGGAATAAAGGTGACGACAACTTCCGTGCCGCCCGTCTCTCTCCGGCGAACCTGGCAATCACCGCGCAGGCTTTGGGCGCGGTCTCGCATAATAATTAAACCATAGTGGTTAGTGCGTTCGGCATTTTCCGGCACGCCGCGGCCGTTGTCGTGAACCGTCAGTTTGACCTGATTGTCGTGCTGGCTGACGGTGACCGTGACCGCTGTTGCTTCAGCGTGTTTAAGCACGTTGCTCAGCGCTTCGCGGGCGATCTGCAGCAGATGAATCGCCTGATGGGAAGGGACAAGCCGCGGCGGCAGCTGGTAATCCAGCTTCACCGGGAAGCCAAGTCGGGCGCTAAATTCCTGGCAACTGGATTCCAGCGCCGGGCGCAGCCCCGGCTCGGTCAGCTGCAGACGGAAGGTAGTCAGCAGCTCGCGCAGCTGTATCCAGGAGGTGTTCAGCTCGTTGCGGATCTGGCTCAGCAGCTGCTTGTTGCTTTCGGGCATCTCCGCATCCTGCATCTGCAGGCAGCTCACCTGCATTTTCATACAGGAGAGCGACTGGGCAATTGAGTCGTGAAGCTCGCGGGCGATGGTCGCGCGCTCTTCCATGACGATCAGCTGCTGCTGCTTTTCCTGATGCCTGTCGAGCGCCAGCGTGGCCGTGAGCTGTTCGACCAGCGTATCAACCAGCTGCTGCTGGTCGTGGCTCAGGTGACGCCCGGCTGGCAGCGTTGCCAGCAGAATACCGTACTGGGTGTGGCTGTCGGTCAGGCGCCACTTCAGGGTGGTGCCGCCGGACGTCAGAGGCGGCAGGCCGCGAGGGCAAAGATGGCAGCCTTTGTCATCGCAGGACATATCCGACTGACAGGTAAATTCCTGATGGTTATCTTCGTCTTCCACGTCGTAGACGCGCAGCTCAAGGTCGTGAAGGAGGGTCAGATTTTGCAGGCCGTTCAGCACCGGAGAGAGACGCTCGCAGAGCGGCACCTGCATGTGCAGACGACGGTTGGCCTGCCACAGGAAGGAGAGGATCTCGTTTTTCTGCTCCAGTCCGGCCGTTTTTTCCTGAACGCGCTGTTCCAGCACCGCGTAGCTCTCGGAGAGCTCTGCCGACATGGTGTTGAGCGCTTGGCCGAGCATGGCCATCTCGTTGCGCCCGCTGATGTGCGTGCGCTGGGTAAAATCGCGTGCGGTCACCGCGCGGGCCATTGCAAGCAGCTGTTTCCACGGGTTCAGCAGCCGCGCGCGGAGCCAGACGATGGTGAAGATCAGCAGTAGCCCCATAAACAGCGCCATTGCGCGGTGCACCATCACCACCCGGTCGATGCGTAATTCGGTTGTCTGGTCAAAAGCGGAGACCAGCGCATCAATACGTGAGACGAACCCCGCGACGTCTTGCGCAACGGTTTCTGTGCTTCGCGCCTGTTTCAGCCCGGGCTGCAGTTGGGTGTGCCAGTAGCCCTGAAGGGCGTTAAGCTGGGATTGCTGACCGGCGCGGATGGCGGCGTTTTCCAGCTCGGGGCTGAAGACCGTGCGCTCCATTTCATCAATCAGGGGCCGATCGTCCTGCGTCAGGGGGACCGACGCCAGCAGGCGATAACTCTGCATGCGTAGCGAGCCTGCCTCGTTGATGGCATGCGCATTACCCTGTACGCCCTGTACCAGCCAGCCGGAGATCGCCATGCCGGTCACGCCGATGGCGGTGGACAGCAAAACAATCAGAGCGAGCTGATTCACGAGCGTCAGCGGAGATAAACATCTTTTTAACATAGAGGTGGCGTGCTCCTGACGTGGCCTGCTTGCAGGAATGGCGCTATTCTGGTGCATACCCTGGAGTATACCCATACCAATAAAGGATTACCCCTAAATTGCCAACGGAGTAGGGGGAAGGAGGTGGAGGTAGCCAGGAACCTTCAGTGCCGTGAAAAACCACGTCTTTTTTACCGAATTTGCCTACTCACTAAGGATAAGACCTTTTTTTGCGCCGCAAATCCTCCCACTTTTCCTTTGATTTATATCAACTTACCGCCGCCCTAAAACCCTAATGTTTGCAGCATCATTCGAGAATCAGAGGTGTCTATGAGTCACTCATCCGCTCCCGAAAGGGAAAATGGTGCCGTTATTACTGACTGGCGTCCAGAGGATCCGGCGTTCTGGCAACAGCGCGGCCATCGTGTAGCTAGCCGGAATCTGTGGATTTCCGTGCCGTGCTTGTTATTAGCGTTTTGCGTATGGATGTTGTTTAGCGCGGTGGCGGTAAACCTGCCGAAAGTCGGCTTCACATTTACGACCGATCAGCTGTTCATGCTGACCGCGCTGCCGTCGCTGTCCGGCGCGCTGCTGCGTGTACCTTACGCGTTTATGGTGCCGGTGTTTGGCGGTCGTCGCTGGACGGCGTTCAGTACGGGCATCATGATCGTCCCCTGCGTGTGGCTCGGCTTCGCGGTGCAGGATACCTCTACGCCGTTTAGCGTATTTGTGATTATCTCCCTGCTGTGCGGTTTTGCGGGCGCGAACTTCGCCTCCAGCATGGCGAACATCAGCTTCTTCTTCCCGAAAGCGAAGCAGGGCGGCGCGCTGGGTATTAACGGCGGCCTGGGGAATATGGGCGTTAGCGTGATGCAGCTCATTGCCCCGCTGGCGATCTCGGTCTCCATTTTTGCGGCCTTTGGCGGCGGTGGCGTTGAGCAGGCGAATGGTTCTTATCTGTACCTGCAAAACGCAGCGTGGATTTGGGTGCCGTTCCTGGTGATCTTCACCCTCGCAGCCTGGTTCTTTATGAATGACCTGTCCGCGTCGAAAGCGTCTCTGAGCGAGCAGCTTCCGGTGCTGAAGCGTGGACACCTCTGGGTGATGGCGCTGCTGTATCTGGCAACCTTCGGTTCGTTTATCGGCTTCTCGGCGGGCTTCGCGATGCTGTCGAAAACGCAGTTCCCGGGCGTGCAGATCCTGCAGTTCGCCTTCTTCGGTCCATTTATTGGCGCCCTTGCTCGCTCGTTGGGCGGCATGGTCTCTGACCGCCTGGGCGGTACCCGCGTGACGCTGGTCAACTTCGTCGTGATGGCAGTCTTCTGCGCGCTGCTGTTCCTGACGCTGCCCGCCGACGGACAGGGTGGTAACTTCATCGCCTTCTTCGGCGTATTTATGGTGCTGTTCCTGACGGCCGGGCTGGGGAGTGCATCCACCTTCCAGATGATCTCCGTGATCTTCCGTAAGCTGACCATGGATCGCGTGAAGGCGCAGGGCGGGAGCGAAGAGCAGGCCATGCGCGAAGCGGCGACGGATACGGCCGCAGCGCTGGGCTTTATCTCTGCCATCGGCGCGATTGGCGGCTTCTTTATCCCGAAAGCGTTCGGTATCTCTCTGGATCTGACCGGCTCACCGGCCGGCGCCATGAAAGTTTTCCTCGTCTTCTATATCGCCTGCGTCGTGATTACGTGGCTGGTATATGGCCGTAATACCAAGAAAAATAAGTAAGTGTGATTATCCGTTTACGCGGCCTTCGGGCCGCGTTTTTTTTCAGCATAATAGTTACAACATACTTACGGCTTTTACGGCAGACGCCTGCGGCGGCACTGTGATCGCCATCGCTTTGCAGATGGGTCTACCCCTTAATACCTGAGATGTTAAATGTTGACTGGTTTTTTGTACGATAAATTAAAAATAACTATATATTTCATATTGATATAAATTTTTTGAAGATACCGCTTTGGTGGTATTTGGTATAACCCCTCCCCGAAAAGTCCCTCCTCGTCTTGATCGTTATCAATTCTCCCCCTCTTTCAGGGCGTTACCTTCGCTGCAAATCAGCAATGTCGATTTAGAGAGCCACAGGCTCCACACAGGAGATACCCGATGAGCAAATTTTTGGACCGGTTTCGCTACTTCAAACAGAAGGGCGAAACTTTTGCCGATGGGCACGGCCAGGTTCTGGATACCAACCGGGACTGGGAAGACGGTTACCGTCAGCGCTGGCAGCATGACAAAGTCGTCCGTTCGACCCACGGCGTGAACTGTACTGGCTCATGCAGCTGGAAGATTTTCGTAAAAAACGGTCTGGTGACCTGGGAAATGCAGCAGACCGACTATCCGCGCACCCGCCCGGATATGCCAAACCATGAACCGCGCGGCTGCCCGCGCGGTGCCAGCTACTCCTGGTATCTCTACAGCGCTAACCGTCTGAAATATCCGCTGATGCGCAAGCGTCTGATGAAAATGTGGCGTGAGGCGAAAGTGCAGCACAGCGATCCGGTGGATGCCTGGGCGTCCATCATAGAAGACGCTGACAAAGCAAAAAGCTTCAAGCAGGCTCGCGGTCGCGGTGGTTTCGTTCGCTCCTCATGGAAAGAGGTAAACGAGCTGATTGCCGCCTCCAACGTCTACACCGTTAAAACCTACGGTCCGGACCGCGTCGCGGGCTTCTCGCCGATCCCGGCGATGTCGATGGTCTCTTACGCTTCCGGCGCGCGCTATCTGTCACTTATCGGCGGTACCTGCCTGAGTTTCTACGACTGGTACTGCGACCTGCCGCCGGCGTCTCCGCAGACCTGGGGCGAGCAGACCGATGTGCCGGAATCCGCGGACTGGTACAACTCCAGCTACATCATCGCCTGGGGTTCAAACGTTCCTCAGACCCGTACGCCGGACGCGCACTTCTTTACTGAAGTCCGTTACAAAGGCACCAAAACCGTGGCGGTAACCCCTGACTACGCGGAAATCGCCAAGCTCTGCGATCTGTGGCTGGCACCGAAACAGGGTACCGACGCCGCGATGGCGATGGCGATGGGCCACGTCATGCTGCGCGAATTCCATCTTGATAAGCCAAGCCAGTACTTTACCGACTACGTTCGCCGCTACACCGATATGCCAATGCTGGTCATGCTGGAAGAGCGTGACGGGTACTATGCCGCAGGACGTACGCTGCGCGCAGCCGATCTGGTGGATTCGCTGGGCCAGGAAAATAATCCTGAGTGGAAAACCGTTGCCTATAACAGCAACGGCGAGCTGGTGGCGCCAAACGGCTCTATCGGCTTCCGCTGGGGCGAGAAGGGCAAGTGGAACCTTGAGCAACGTAACGGCACCACCGGCGAAGAGACTGAGCTGCGCCTCAGCATGCTGGGCAGCCAGGATGAGATCGCCGAGGTCGGGTTCCCGTACTTCGGCGGTGAAGGTTCCGAGCACTTCAACAAGGTTGAACTGAAAAACGTCCTGATGCACAAGCTGCCGGTTAAGCGCCTGCAGCTGGCCGACGGCTCTACCGCGCTTGTCACCACCGTTTATGACCTGACCATGGCGAACTACGGTCTGGAGCGCGGTCTGGGCGATGAAAACTGCGCAACCGGCTATGACGACGTGAAGGCCTACACTCCGGCCTGGGCGGAACAGATTACCGGCGTGCCTCGCGCGCACATTACCCGTATCGCACGTGAGTTTGCAGAAAACGCGGACAAGACGCACGGGCGTTCGATGATCATCGTCGGCGCGGGTCTGAACCACTGGTATCACCTCGATATGAACTATCGCGGTCTGATCAACATGCTGATCTTCTGCGGCTGCGTCGGTCAGAGCGGCGGCGGCTGGGCGCACTACGTCGGCCAGGAGAAACTGCGTCCGCAGACCGGCTGGCAGCCTCTGGCGTTTGCCCTCGACTGGCAGCGTCCGGCACGCCATATGAACAGCACCTCCTACTTCTATAACCACTCCAGCCAGTGGCGCTACGAAACGGTCACCGCGCAGGAGCTGCTCTCGCCGATGGCGGATAAATCCCGCTACAGCGGCCACCTGATTGACTTCAACGTGCGTGCGGAACGCATGGGCTGGCTCCCGTCGGCGCCGCAGCTGGGCACTAACCCGCTGCGCATTGCGGAAGCGGCGAAGCAGGCGGGCATGTCTCCGGTGGATTACACCGTGAAATCGCTGAAGGATGGCTCAATCCGCTTCGCGGCGGAACAGCCGGAGAACGGTAAAAACCACCCGCGCAACCTGTTCATCTGGCGCTCCAACCTGCTGGGCTCGTCCGGTAAAGGCCACGAGTACATGCTGAAATACCTGCTCGGTACCGAAAACGGCATCCAGGGGAAAGATCTTGGCAAGCAGGGCGGCGTGAAGCCGGAAGAGGTGGAGTGGAAAGACAACGGTCTCGACGGCAAGCTGGATCTGGTGGTGACGCTCGACTTCCGTCTGTCCAGCACCTGTCTGTACTCCGATATCGTGCTGCCAACCGCGACCTGGTACGAAAAAGACGACATGAATACCTCGGATATGCATCCGTTTATTCATCCGCTGTCTGCGGCCGTTGACCCGGCGTGGGAATCAAAAAGCGACTGGGATATCTACAAAGACATCGCGAAGAAATTCTCCGAAGTCTGCGTAGGGCACCTCGGCAAAGAGACCGACGTGGTGACGCTGCCAATCCAGCACGACTCCGCCGCCGAGCTGGCGCAGCCGCTGGACGTGAAGGACTGGAAAAAAGGCGAATGCGACCTGATCCCGGGCGTAACCGCGCCGCACATTATTCCGGTTGAACGCGACTACCCGGCAACCTACGAGCGCTTTACCTCTATCGGCCCGCTGATGGAGAAAATCGGTAACGGTGGGAAGGGGATCGCCTGGAACACCCAGAGCGAAATGGATCTGCTGCGCAAGCTCAACTACACCAAAGCGGACGGCCCGGCGAAAGGCCAGCCTATGCTGAACACGGCGATTGATGCGGCAGAGATGATCCTGACCCTGGCCCCGGAAACCAACGGCCACGTCGCGGTGAAAGCCTGGGCGGCGCTGAGCGAGTTTACCGGACGCGATCACACGCACCTGGCGAAGAATAAAGAGGAAGAGAAAATCCGCTTCCGCGATATTCAGGCCCAGCCGCGCAAGATTATCTCCAGCCCGACCTGGTCCGGCCTGGAAGATGAGCATGTGTCCTATAACGCGGGCTACACCAACGTTCACGAGCTGATCCCATGGCGCACCCTGTCCGGCCGTCAGTCGCTGTATCAGGATCACCAGTGGATGCGCGACTTCGGTGAAAGCCTGCTGGTTTACCGTCCGCCAATCGACACCCGCTCCGTGACCGCAGTTATGGGCGCGAAATCGAACGGTAACCCAGAGAAGGCGCTGAACTTCCTGACGCCGCACCAGAAGTGGGGTATCCACTCCACCTACAGCGACAACCTGCTGATGCTGACGCTGTCGCGCGGCGGTCCGATTGTCTGGATGAGCGAAACGGATGCCAAAGATCTGGGCATTGAAGATAACGACTGGATCGAAGTGTTCAACAGCAACGGTGCCCTGACGGCGCGTGCGGTGGTGAGCCAGCGCGTACCGGCCGGGATGACCATGATGTACCACGCTCAGGAACGTATCGTTAACCTGCCGGGGTCAGAGATCACCGAGCAGCGCGGCGGGATCCACAACTCCGTGACCCGCATTACGCCGAAGCCGACCCACATGATCGGTGGCTATGCGCAGCTGGCCTACGGCTTTAACTACTACGGCACCGTAGGATCGAACCGCGATGAGTTCGTGGTGGTACGTAAAATGAAGAATATTAACTGGTTAGACGGCGAAGGTAATGACCAGGTACAGGAGAGCGTAAAATGAAAATTCGTTCACAAGTCGGCATGGTGCTGAATCTGGATAAATGCATCGGCTGTCATACCTGCTCGGTCACCTGTAAAAACGTCTGGACCAGCCGCGAAGGTATGGAGTACGCCTGGTTCAACAACGTGGAAAGCAAGCCGGGCACCGGCTTCCCGACCGACTGGGAAAACCAGGAGAAGTGGAAGGGCGGCTGGATCCGCAAAATCAACGGCAAGCTGCAGCCGCGCATGGGCAACCGCGCGATGCTGCTGGGTAAAATCTTCGCTAACCCGCATCTGCCGGGCATCGACGATTACTACGAGCCGTTTGACTACGACTACCAGAACCTGCACAACGCGCCGGAAAGCAAGCACCAGCCGATCGCCCGTCCTCGCTCGCTGATCACCGGTCAGCGCATGGACAAGATCACCAGCGGTCCAAACTGGGAAGAGATTCTGGGCGGCGAGTTCGAGAAACGCGCCAAAGACCAGAACTTCGAGAATATGCAGAAGGCGATGTACGGCCAGTTCGAAAACACCTTCATGATGTATCTGCCGCGCCTGTGCGAACACTGCCTCAACCCGGCGTGCGTGGCGACCTGCCCGAGCGGCGCCATCTACAAGCGTGAAGAAGATGGTATCGTGCTGATCGACCAGGACAAGTGCCGTGGCTGGCGCATGTGCATCACCGGCTGCCCGTACAAAAAAATCTACTTCAACTGGAAGAGCGGTAAATCTGAGAAGTGCATCTTCTGCTACCCGCGTATTGAAGCCGGAATGCCGACCGTCTGCTCAGAAAGCTGCGTAGGCCGTATTCGCTACCTCGGCGTGCTGCTGTATGACGCGGACGCGATTGAAAACGCCGCGAGCACCGAGCACGAGAAAGATCTGTATCAGCGTCAGCTGGACGTGTTCCTCGATCCGAACGATCCGAAGGTGATTGAGCAGGCGCTGAAAGACGGCGTGCCGCAGAGCGTGATTGACGCGGCGCAGCAGTCACCGGTGTACAAAATGGCGATGGACTGGAAGCTCGCGCTGCCGCTGCATCCGGAATACCGCACCCTGCCGATGGTCTGGTACGTGCCGCCGCTGTCGCCAATTCAGTCTGCGGCTGACGCGGGCGAGCTGGGCAGCAACGGCATCCTGCCGGACGTGGAAAGCCTGCGTATCCCGGTTCAGTACCTGGCGAACCTGTTGACCGCAGGGGACACCCAGCCGGTCCTGCTCGCGCTGAAGCGTATGCTGGCGATGCGTCACTTCAAACGCGCGGAAACCGTAGACGGTGTGACCGATACCCGCGCGCTGGAAGAGGTCGGTCTGACCGAAGCGCAGGCGCAGGAGATGTACCGCTATCTGGCGATCGCTAACTACGAAGACCGTTTCGTGGTGCCGAGCAGCCACCGTGAGCTGGCTCGCGAAGCCTTCCCGGAGAAAAACGGCTGTGGCTTTACCTTTGGCGACGGCTGCCACGGGTCAGACAGCAAATTCAACCTGTTCAACAGCCGTCGCATCGATGCCATGGATGTGACCAGCAAAACGGAGCCGCACCAATGATTGAACTCGTCATTGTTTCGCGTCTGCTCGAGTACCCGGATGCTGCGCTTGCGCAGCATCAGCAGGAACTCTTTGATGCACTCGCGTCATCTGAAAACCTGGATAAAGACGATGCCCAGCGGCTTGGTGTTTTCCTCCGCGATCTGCTGGCGCGCGACCTTCTGGATGCCCAGTCGGACTACAGCCAGCTGTTTGACCGGGGTCGTGCGACCTCGCTGCTGCTGTTTGAACACGTTCACGGTGAATCCCGTGACCGCGGTCAGGCGATGGTGGACCTGATGGCCCAGTACGAACAGCACGGCCTGCAGCTCGACAGCCGCGAGCTGCCGGACCATCTCCCGCTGTATCTGGAGTACCTGGCGCAGCTGCCGAAAGAAGAGGCGCTGGGCGGTCTGCAGGACATCGCGCCGATCCTGGCGCTGCTCGGGGCGCGTCTTCAGCAGCGGGAGAGCCGCTATGCGGTGCTGTTCGATCTGCTGGTGAAGCTGGCCAACGCCTCGGTCGACAGTGAAAAAGTGGCGGAGAAAATTGCGGATGAAGCCCGCGATGATACGCCACAAGCGCTGGATGCGGTCTGGGAAGAAGAGCAGGTGAAATTCTTTGCTGACCAGAACTGCGGCGAGTCTGAAATCTCCGCTCACCAGCGTCGTTTTTCCGGCGCGGTTGCCCCGCAATATTTGAATATCTCTAACGGAGGACGGCACTAATGCACTTCCTGAATATGTTCTTCTTTGACATTTACCCGTATATCGCGGGCACCGTGTTCCTGGTGGGAAGCTGGCTGCGTTACGACTACGGCCAGTACACCTGGCGTGCGGCCTCCAGCCAGATGCTGGATCGCAAAGGGATGCATGTGGGCTCTAACCTGTTCCACATCGGTATTCTGGGGATTTTTGCCGGTCACTTCCTGGGGATGCTGACGCCGCACTGGATGTATGAAGCGTGGCTGCCGATTGAGGTGAAGCAGAAGATGGCGATGATCGCCGGCGGTGCCTGCGGCGTGATGACTCTGGTCGGTGGCCTGCTGCTGCTGAAACGTCGTCTGTTCAGCCCGCGCGTGCGTGCTACTACCACCGCAGCGGACATCCTGATCCTCTCCCTGCTGATGGTGCAGTGCGCGCTGGGCCTGCTGACCATTCCGTTCTCGGCACAGCACATGGACGGCAGCGAAATGATGAAGCTGGTCGGCTGGGCGCAGTCCGTGGTGACCTTCCACGGCGGAGCATCCGCGCACCTGGACGGCGTGGCGTTTATCTTCCGCGTTCACCTGGTGCTGGGGATGACGCTGTTTGTGCTGTTCCCGTTCTCTCGTCTGGTGCATATCTGGAGCGCGCCGGTGGAGTACCTTACGCGCAAATACCAGATTGTGCGCGCCCGTCGCTAATTCACCGTTTTGACACTCACCCCGCACTCGCGGGGTTTTTTTTCGCCCCAGCCCAGGTTATTGCCCGCGGCAGCAAACAGGATCAGCGCGCCGCCAGCGAGCTGCGTCAGGTTCAGCGAGTGTCCGAACACCAGATTATCGACAACGATCGCCACCACCGGATAGATAAACGACAGGGAGCCGGTAATGGGCGTAGGCAGCTTCTGGATCGCGCTGTAGAGCAGCTGGTACATAATGCCGGTATGGACGATGCCCAGCGTCAGCAGGATCGACCAGGGGAAATCACCGGAAAATGACGGCATGCTGGCAAACGGCAAAAGTATCACGACGCCCGTCAGCACCTGGATAAAGGCAATATGCTGCGGCGCAACGGATCTGAGCTTGCGGGCAATAATGGCCGTGACCGCATAGAAGAAAGCCGCGGCCATCGCCAGGCCGATTCCGGCGAGCCATTCACTGCCGTGCGCGCCGGTCAGCTCGCTGGAGAGCAAGATCACCACGCCGCCGAAGGCGAGGAACAGCCAGCCCCATTTCACGAGGCTGACGCGTTCACCTAAAAACATTCCCATCAGGACCAGCATAAACGGCTGGGTGTTATAGACCACCGTCGAAAGACCAATGGAGATCCGCTCATAGGCTGCGAAGAGCAGCAGCCAGTTCACTACGAGCGCTACGCCACCGAGAATGGCCAGCAGGAGCGTGGTGCGGGTGAGGGGACTGAAGGGCTTTTGACTTACCCGGATAAAAATAAAAAGCGCCATTGCCCCGATAAGACAGCGCCAGAACACCACTTCCGTCACCGGCAGACCGCTGAGTAAAACAAACGCACCGATAGAGCCGGAAATTAACATCGCCAGGCTCATTTGCCAGACGCCTTTATGGAAATCACGCATTATCCACCTCCTGATTGTATGACGCTATTGTCGAAAATAGCTGTCGGGTTTTACAGGGATGAGATAAGGTGAAATGCAGTGATGGCTTTTTAAAATTAGGTGAAAAGGATGGAATACCTTCTCGATGATATCGACCGACAAATTTTAGCCTGTCTGGTCGAAGATGCGCGCATGTCTTTGAAGGTGCTCAGCGGACGCATCGGTCTGACTTCCCCCAGCACGGCAGAACGCCTGAAAAGGCTGGAAGAGCGCGGTGTGATTCAGGGGTATGGCGCACGGGTGAATCTGGCGGCGCTGGGGTATACGCTTCAGGCGCTGGTGCGCGTGCGGCCTTTGCCGGGGTTGTTGCATAAGGTGGATAAATACATTCAGGCGATGCCGGAGTGTATTGAGAGCGACAAAGTCACCGGGGAAGATTGCTTTGTGATTAGGCTGGTGGTGCGATCGATAGAGCAGCTGGATGGGTTGCTGGACGGCCTGGCGGAGCATGCCCAGTGCAATACGTCGATTGTGAAGAGTTCGCCGGTGAAGCGTCGTTTGCCGCCGATGTAGGCTTCTGGTTTCTGTTTACGGGTGGCGGCTGCGCCTTACCCGGCCTACAAAGGCTTCCTCGTTACAGAAATGCATGATGCCTGGTGCAAAAAGGAGATTCAGAGTCATTTGAAAGT